>JAEXCD010000041.1 GCA_023393715.1 Bacillota bacterium | reverse complement strand
TTCAGGACGTGGTGGGGCCGTTGGGCAAGCCCTCGGAATTTGTGTACGAGGAGCCCGAATCGATCAGAAAGAAGCGCTATCTGTTTATCGGCGGCGGTCTGGGCTGCGCGCCCGTCTATCCGCAGGTCAAGTGGATGAAGGAGCACGGTGTCGCGGTCGATGTTATCATGGGTGCGCGGAATAAAGACCTTCTGTTTTGGGAAGAGCGCATGCGCGCAGTCGCAGATGAGGTATTCGTCACGACGGACGACGGCTCGGCGGGACGCGCGGGGCAGGTGACTCATTGTCTGGAGCATTTGGTAACGGAGGAAAAGAAGCGGTACGATCAGGTCGTCGTCATCGGACCGATGGTGATGATGAAATTCGTCTGCGCGCTGACGGCGCCGGCCCGGCTGAACATTCCGACGACTGTATCGATGAATCCGATCATGGTTGACGGGACGGGGATGTGCGGCGCATGTCGCCTGATGATCGACGGAGAGCTGAAATTTGCCTGTGTCGACGGTCCGGAATTTGACGGGCATAAGATTCATTTTGATGAGGCGATGGCCCGGCTGAAGCTCTACCGGACGCCGGAGGGCCGCGAGCAGCTGGAGCGGGAAGAGGGCGAACCCCTGCACCGCGGCGGCTGCAGGCAATCCTCGGATATGCCGCAGGGCTTTGACGTGTGGCGGCGCGTGCCGATTTCCGAGCAGGAGCCCGCGGTTCGGGCGACGAATTTTGACGAGGTGTGTCTCGGTTATACGCCGGAGGAGGCGATGCTCGAGGCGTCGCGCTGTCTGGACTGTAAAAAACCGAAGTGCGTTTCCGGCTGTCCCGTCGCCATCGATATCCCGGGCTTTATCCGGGAGGTGCATCGCGGGGATTTTGCGGAGGCATACCGCATTCTCTCCCGGTCGACATCGCTGCCCGCCGTATGCGGCCGGGTATGCCCACAGGAGGAGCAGTGCGAGGGCGTCTGCGTCCGGAAGGCAAAGGGCGATGCCGTCGCGATCGGCAAGCTGGAGCGATTCGTCGCCGACTGGGCGCGAAAAGAGGGTCTTCGTCCGGATACGGCCGACTCGCGGCAATCGGCAGCACAGCAGGAGATGCCATCGGATACGAAGGAGCGCGGCGCGGAGAGCGATGCCGCGACGCAGCGGGCGAGCGGAAGAAGGGTAGCTGTCATCGGATCGGGGCCTGCGGGCTTGTCCTGTGCCGGCGACCTGGCGAAAAGAGGCTATGCGGTGACGATTTTCGAATCGCTGCACCTGGCGGGCGGCGTGCTTCAGTACGGCATTCCGGAATTTCGCCTGCCCAAGGAGGAGGTCGTCGCCTACGAGATCGACAATGTCCGCCGGCTTGGCGTTACCATCGAAACAGACGTCTTCGTCGGCCAGAGCGTGACGCTGGATCAGCTGAAAAAGGAAGGCTTTGAGGCGATCTTTGTGGCTTCCGGGGCGGGGCTCCCCCAATTTATGAATATTCCGGGAGAAAATGCGAACGGCGTTTTCTCGGCGAATGAGTACCTGACGAGATCGAATCTGATGCGCGCCTATGATGCGCACTATGATACGCAGGTGCTGCGCGGCAAGCAGGTCTGCGTCGTCGGCGGGGGAAACGTCGCGATGGACGCCGCGCGAACCGCATTGCGGTTTGGCGCGCAGAGCCACATCATTTATCGGCGCAGCGAGGCGGAGCTGCCGGCCCGTGCGGAGGAGGTACACCATGCCAGAGAGGAAGGCGTCGTGTTCCATCTGCTTCAGAATCCCGTAGAGATTCTGACGGACGATCAGGGATGGGTGCGCGGTCTGCGCTGCATAAAAATGGAGCTGGGCGAGCCGGACGCCTCAGGTCGCCGGCGTCCTCAGGAAATTCCCGGAAGCGAGTTCGAGCTGGAAGCGGACATGGTCATTTTGGCGCTGGGGACGAGGTCAAATCCCATCGCGATTCGGGGCTGCGACGACATTCAGCTGACGCCGCGAAAGGGGATTGTCGTCGATCCGAGCACCGGGATGAGCTCGGTGCCGGGCATTTTCGCGGGCGGAGATGCCGTCAGCGGCGCGGCGACCGTCATTTTGGCGATGGGTGCGGGGCGCGTTGCGGCGCGGGGCATTGACGCCTATCTGACCGGTCAGGGGAAATAGCGAGATAACGCGCCGAAAAAATTGTGCAATCGCAAGTTCTGTGTTACAATACGCTTGCGATCACGCGAATGTAGTTCAATGGTAGAACGAGAGCTTCCCAAGCTTTTAACGCGGGTTCGATTCCCGTCATTCGCTCCATTTGATAAAGCTTACGGGCTTTGGCCTGTAAGCTTTTGATTTTCTTGAAGAACGTTCGGAAATGAGGGAATACGGAATGACAAAGCGAATTTTGATCTCTTTGGGGGGCAATGCACTGGGCACCGATTCGGCGGAGCTCGAAAGGACGGCTCAGCTCGTCGCCAGGCCCATCGCCCGGCTCGTGCACGAGGGGTATGAGATTGTGCTGTGCCACGGAAACGGTCCGCAGGTCGGCATGCTGAAAACGGCGTTTGAATTAGGCGGATCAGCGGCAAAGCTGCCGGATATGCCGCTGTTTGAATGCGTGGCGATGAGCCAGGCGTACATCGGACATCATTTGCAAAATGCGTTGCAAAATGAATTGAAGCGCCTCGACGTGCCGCAGCCGGTTGTGACGTTGCTTACGCGTGTGGTCGTCGATGGGGCGGATCCCCGTTTTCAGAATCCGACCAAGCCGATCGGCGCATTTCACACGAAGGAGGAAGCGGAGCGGCTGGCGGCATCGGGGAAGGTGATGAAGGAGGATGCCGGACGCGGCTATCGTGAAACCGTCGCATCGCCGCTGCCGATTCGCATTGTCGAGCGCGATATGGCGAAGACTCTTTTGGAAAACGGCGCGTTGGTTATTGCCGGCGGCGGTGGCGGCATTCCGGTGCTCGACGGGGAGAACGGTTATGAACCGGTGGACGTCGTCATAGATAAGGATTGGGTTTCCGTGCTGCTCGCGGAGGATATCGGCTGCGACAGCATGATCATCCTCACCGGCGTGGAAAAGGTCGCCGTTCATTTCCAAAAGCCGGACGAGCGTTGGTTGGATCGGATGACGATTTCCGAGGCGGAGCGATATATGGCGGACGGAGAATTTCCGGCGGGCTCCATGCTGCCGAAGGTCGAGGCGGCGATCGCCTTTACGCGTTCGGACTCCGGCCGCCGCACCCTGATCACATCGCTGGAGCGCTTGGCAGAGGGGCTTCGCGGCGAGACGGGGACATGGGTGGTCTCCGACGAAGAGGGCGACTTGAACGGGGACTGAGCCCTGCGGCGACGAGGATTTTGTTGATACGGGGAAGAGTCATTTCGTTTGCGGCGAAGTGGTGTCATTTTACCCCTGTACAAAGGAAAAAATTTCGCCCCTGTACAAAAGAAATAGAAGGATAAAAATAACACCGAGCCCTCGACATTCGCGGGAAACGGGGGTAACATAGAAGGGACAGAAACGGCGCATGCCGTCTTGAAAGGAGAATTCAATATGAAAACGATCGAAACAAACAAGGCTCCTGGTGCAATCGGCCCCTATTCACAGGCGAAGGTTGTCGGCGGACTGCTCATCACCTCCGGTCAGATTCCGGTAAATCCGGAGACGGGAGAAATGCCGGCGACGATTGCGGAGCAGACGGAACAGAGCTGCAAAAACGTCCAGGCCATCATCGAAGCGGCGGGCGGAAAGATGGAGAACGTCGTCAAGACGACCTGCTTCCTTTCGGACATTGCGAACTTTGTCCCGTTCAACGAAGTATATGCGAAGTACTTCACGAGCAAGCCGGCGCGCAGCTGCGTAGCCGTCCGCGAAATCCCGAAGGGTGCCATGGTCGAGATCGAGGCCATTGTCGAGCTGTAAATCAAATTTGATGTCGTGATAAGGAGCCTTCGTATGAAGGCTCCCTTTTTGTTATAATAAAGAAAACGATGTAAAAGGAAAGCTGGAGAAACGGGTGTTTAGCGAGAGGTTACTTCATTGGTTTGACATACATAAAAGAACGCACCTGCCCTGGCGGCAGGTGGTCAGCCCGTATCGCGTCTGGATTTCGGAAATCATGCTGCAGCAGACGCGCGTCGAGACGGTGATTCCGTATTTCGAGCGCTTTATGGAGCGCTTTCCCGACATCGAAAGCCTGGCGCAGGCGCCGGAGGAGGCGCTGCTCAAATGCTGGGAGGGGCTCGGCTACTATTCTCGGGCGCGAAATCTGCAAAAGGCGGCGAAGGCGGTGATGTCGGACTATGACGGAGCGATGCCAACCAATGCGGCGGAACTGATTCGCCTTCCGGGGATCGGTCCGTATACCTCGGGCGCGATCGCGTCGATGGCCTTTGGGGAACAGGTCGTCGCGGCGGACGGCAATGCCTATCGCATCGCGGCGCGTTGTCTGGCGGAATCGGGATTTTTGGAGGATCGGGCGACGAAGGAGCGACTGGAGCAGTTTCTCCAGGAGCGGATCCCGGCGGAGCGGCCGGGCGATTTCAATCAGGCACTGATGGATCTCGGCTCCGGCATCTGTGTTCCGAACGGAGAACCGCTCTGCGAAAGCTGCCCGCTGGTCGAGCTGTGCGCGGCGCGTCGGAGCGGTCGAATGAGAGAGTATCCGAAAAAAAAGCCCAAAAGGGCGCGAAAGATCGAAGAGTGGACGGTTTTTGTTGTCTGGAGGGCGGGACGGCTGGCTCTGGCTCGGCGTCCGGGAAAGGGTGTGCTGTCGGACATGTGGTCGCTGCCGATGCTTGAGGGCTGGCATGAGCCGTCCGAGCTGCAGGAGGCTTTGGAACAGATCGGCCTGGCGGACGGCGCTTTGCACGATTTGGGTATTGCGACGCACCGTTTCAGCCACATCGACTGGAAAATGCACGGGTATCTGATCGAATGTGCCGCACCGGAGCAAATGCCGGCACACGCGCCCGGAGACACCGTGTCGGCAAAGGAAACGGTCGGCGCGTACCCTGAAGAAGCGAAGAGCTTGATGGATGCCGCGCGATGGCGTTGGGCCAGTCCGCAGGAGCTGGAGCAGGATCTGTCGATTCCGGCTGCTTTTCGCCCGTTTCTGAGCGAAGAATCCGCGGCGCTTTAGCGGCCGATGTATTGAAGAGGGAGAATATAAAGAGGCTGTCGGGCAATAAAAAACAAGAATCGTCGTTGGACTGAGGAAAAGGTATAAAAAAAATAAAGGATGTAGTCCCGGAACAAGGGCATTGGGAATAACGGAGAATCACATTTCTGTGATAAAATAATAAAACTGACTTCAATAAGCTCTAAGGAGGAATTCATGAAGGTATCGATTTGCACGGGCTCCAAATGCGGATTTTACGGCGCCTCGCATATTATCGACTGTATGCTCGATATGAAGGAGTGTCTGCACGACCTGCCGGGAGTGCGTCCGGACGCGGAATTGGAAATCGAGCTCGTGCCATGTCAGGGGTTTTGTAAGGGCGGCAACCACGGGGTTGCGCCGGTCGTCTATGTTGACGGACAGATGATCGAGCGGGCCGAGGGACCGCAGATCATGGAAATGGTCATGAACTACGCACAAGGAGAGGGAAATGAATAGCTCTTTCGTCGATGTCATCAATATTCGGCGTCAGGTTTTTGCCAACATCGCACGGATGGCCTACGAAGATGCGGATCTGGGCAAGCTGCACGAGGAGACCTTCCGACTGCTGCCGGGTGAAACGGCCAGCTATCGGGAGAACATCTTCCGGGAACGCGCGGTCGTCGGCGAGCGAATGAGAATGGCGCTGGGGCTGGATGCGCGAACGGCGGCGGAGACAGGACCGATCACGGAGGGAATCGAACATGTCGACGTCGATGCGCGCGTGTACCATCCGCCGCTGGTGTCCGTGATTAAGATCGCCTGCGAAGCCTGCCCGGAAAAACATATTTACATAACAGACAACTGCCGGAAATGCCTGGCGCATCCGTGCATCAATGTCTGCCCGAAAAATGCCATTACGATGGGGAAGGATCGCGCGATCATCGATCAGTCCAAATGCATCAAGTGCCGGAAATGCGTGACGGCCTGTCCCTATCATTCCATCGTTGAGACAGGACGCCCCTGCGCGGAGGCCTGCGGCGTGCAGGCTATTAAATCGGATTATCTCGGGCGCGCGGAAATCGACCCGCAGCGCTGTGTCGCCTGCGGCGCGTGCATTACCGCATGTCCGTTCGGCGCCGTGGCGGATAAGTCGCAGATTTACCAGCTCATCATGTCGATCAAGCGCAATGACAATGTTTACGCGATTGTCGCGCCGTCCTTTGCGGGGCAGTTCGGACCGCTGACGACGCCGGAGCAGATCGTCATGGCGATCAAGCTTCTGGGCATTCACGACGTCATCGAGGTTGGCCTTGGCGCCGATTTGACGACGATGAACGAGGCGAAGGAGTTTCTCGAGACCGTTCCGGAGGAACGTCCGTTCATGGGGACGAGTTGCTGCTTCTCGTGGAAAAAGATGGTCGAGATGTTGTTCCCCGATCAGAATGAGCTGATCTCGGAGAGCTCGACGCCGATGATCTATACGGCGAAGCAGATCAAAAAGGTGCATCCGGACGCCAAGGTCGTTTTTATCGGGCCGTGCATTTCCAAAAAGCTCGAAGCGCTGCAGGCGCATGTCGCGCCCTTTGTCGATTTCGTCATCACCTATGAGGAGCTCATGGGCATGTTTGTTGCGGAGGATATCGAACCGGGCTTCATGCCGGTATCGGGCAATGTGGAGGACGCGTCCCTGACCGGACGCGGCTATGCGGTGAGCGGCGGCGTCGCCGCAGCGGTCTGCGCACGCATCGCGGAGCTTGAGCCGGAGCGCCGGGTCGAGGTTGAAGGGGCGGAGGGCCTGGCGGAATGCGTGTCGCTGATGCGCCTGGCGAAGGCCGGAAAGAAAAACGGGATGCTGCTCGAGGGCATGGCCTGTGCGGGGGGCTGCGTCGGCGGCCCTGGGACGATCGCACCGTCGTCGCGAAGCAAGAGAGAGGTCGAGAAATTCGCCAAGCGTTCCCCCTTCCTTTCTCCGGCGGATAATACGCGCATTCCCGATGCGGACAAGCCGCTGTAGGCGCAAAGAATGGATTGCTGAGAAAAGAGCGGCTTTGCCGCTCTTTTTTGGGTATAATAGGATACGATATGTAAGGAGGTAGCTATGACTGACATCAGATGGAATATTGAATCAATGTACCCGGACGAAGCAAGCTGTGCAACGGATATGGAACGCATGCACGCCGGTTCGGAAAAGCTGAAGAAGCTGTCCGCCAATCCGGACGGGCATTTGAAGGAAATTTTAGAGACGGTGGAGGAGGTGTCGCGAATCGGCGAGCATCTCGCGGTCTACGCGAATATGCGCCAGGACGAGGACAGCCGCAAAACGCAGTATCAAAAGCTCTACATCGAGTCCATGCAGGCGATGCGCGATTTTCAGGCCGCCTCTTCGTTTTTGCAGCCGTACCTGCTGGGGCTGAGCGACGACAGGCAGCAGGCATTGCTCCGAGACGACTCTCTGGCGCATTTTCATGAGTATTTTCAGCGCATTTTCCGGTATAAGGAGCATACGCTGAGTGAGAAGGAGGAGTACATTCTCTCCAAATTGTCCTTTGCCTCGGAAGCGCCGTCGGACATCTACTATTTTCTGGAAAACGCGGACATGAAATTTCCGAAAATTGATTCGCTGGACGGCAAGGAGCTGACGAGCGAAATGTTTACGGTCTACCAGCGCCACCCGAACGTCGAGGTGCGCAAGGAGACTTTCGAGAAATACTACGATACGTTTAACTCATTTAAGAACACCATTGCAACGACCTATTTTAATAACATCCGCGCGCTGACGACCGAGGCCGACCTGCGCGGCTACGATTCCGCAAGACAGATGGAGCTGTTCCGCGACGATGTCGATACGCAGGTCTATGATGCGCTGCTGGAGAGCATTCATAACAATCTTCCTTCGCTGCACCGCTATTACGAGCTGAAAAAGAAGATGCTGAAGCTGGATGAGCAGCACATGTACGACGTGTATCTGCCCATCGTGGAGTCCAGCGGCCGGAAGTATACCTTCGAAGAGGCGCGGGATCTGTGCATCGCTTCGGTGGCGCCGCTCGGTGAGGAATATCAGAGGATTTACCGGACGGCGTTTGAGGAAGGGTGGATCGACGCTTATCCGCGCGAGGGAAAACGCGGCGGGGCATATTCCTCGGGCTCGTATGACAGCAAGCCGTTCATTTCGATGAACTTCACGGGGACGCTCGACTCCGTCTTTACGCTCGCCCACGAGATGGGGCATTCCATGCACAGCTATTTTTCCCGTCACGCCAACGAATATCTCTACGCTGACTACACGATTTTTGCGGCGGAGGTCGCATCGACGTTCAATGAAAATCTGCTGCTGCACTACCTCATTGAGAACGCGCAGACCGATTCGGAGCGTCTGGAGCTTTTGGATCACCACCTCGACAGCTTCAAGTCGACCGTATTCCGTCAGACGATGTTTGCGGAGTTTGAGAAGGTGACGCACGATCTGGTCGAAAAGGGTACGGCGCTGACGGCGAAGGACTTTGACGATATCTACTACGGGTTAAATCAACAGTATTTCGGCGAGGCGATGATTTCGGACGAAAATATCGCGCACGAATGGATGCGCATTCCGCATTTCTATAACGACTTCTATGTTTATAAGTATGCGACGGGCTACTGTGCGGCAACGGTGCTGTGCCAGCGCGTGCTGACGGGCGGCGTTCAGGAGCGCGAGGATTATTTCCGCTTCCTGAGGGACGGCGCACATCACTTCCCCATCGAGCAGCTGCGCATGGCGGGCTGCGATATGGCGGATCCGAAGACGGTGGATTCTGCGCTCCGCGTTTTTGCTCAGCTCGTTGAGCGTCTGGCGCAGTGGGCTGACGCGTAGTTCGCTAAGAGAGGGTGACATGGAGACCAAATATCTGATCGTCGGCAGCGGTATTGCTGCATTATCGGCTGCAAAGCAGATGCGCAAACTCGACCGGGAGGGCGATATTTTACTGGTGTCGAAGGAAAAGATGGCGCCGTATTACCGCGTTCGCCTTACGGAAGCCATCGCCTCGGATGCGGATGTGAACAGCCTGCTGGTGGAAAAGCCGGATTTTTATGAGCGTGAGCACATTCGCCTGATGCTCAATTCTGCGGTGACGTCGATTGATTACGACCGCAATGCGGCGGCGTTGGAGGACGGGACGACTATTCGGTACGAAAAGCTCCTGCTGGCGGTGGGGGCGACGCCGTTTATTCCGTCCTATGAGGGCGCACGTCAGGCCAATGTTTTTTCGGTGCGCACCGTCGAGGATCTGGCGGCGCTTCGCCGCGCGCTGCCCGAGCTGCGTTCGGCGCTGGTCGTCGGCGGAGGACTGCTCGGATTGGAGGCGGCGTACTCTCTTTTGAAGAAGGGACTGGAGGTGCACGTCTGTGAGTTTGCCGAGCATCTGCTGACGCGTCAGCTTGATGCGGAAACGGCGATCCGTCTGGAGGAGGATTTGGCAAAGGAAGGGCTTCACATTCACGTGGGCGCTTCGCTGCGGCGGATCAACGGCTTCAACCGCGTGGAAAGCGTCGTGCTGACCGACGGAACGGAGTTCAGCTGTGACAGTGTCGTGTTTTCGGTCGGCATCCGCCCGAGTGCGGAGCTGGCGAAGGATGTGCTGCCGACCAACCGCGGGATTCTGGTCGACGAGCACCTGCAGACCGAAAGGGCAAATGTGTGGGCTGCGGGAGATTGCGCGGAAATCCAGGGCACGTGCATGGGACTGTGGTCGGCGTCGAATGAAATGGGGAAAATCGTCGGAGAGAATATGGCGGGCGGTGAGGCGGTTTATGACCGTCCGAGGCTCTTCACGAATCTGCGGATCGGCAATGTCAAGGTGTTTTCCGCGGGCTCGCACGAGGGAGACGACATGTGGAGCGCCGAGAACGACGGCGCGGTCGAGAAGCTGTTTTTCCGGGATGGTCGGGTAATCGGCGGCATTCTCTACGCCGATACGAAAAAAATGGGTCTCGTCAACAAATTGATTGACCGGGAGGCAAAAAAAGAAGAGGCCATCTCCGAAATGCAGAGATAGCCTCAAAGGACCTGCGAAGGATTTACGGACGGCTTCGGAATTGTTCCAACGCGTCGCGCAGCTCGGCGGCGGTTTCTTCAACGATGCGCGGATTGGTTTTCGCCCAGGCGCAGGTTTCGGAGGACGCGTTCCATTTGATGGAGCCGGCCGAACGCAGCGGCGGGAAAAATTTGATATGGAACGGGTAGTAGCGCGTGCAGTCGGCATACTCCTTCACGTGAATCGGGGTCTGGTAGATGCCCATCATATAGGGGAAGGGGCGGTCGAACAGCGTGTCAAACGCGCCGAGCAGATCCTTAAGCGCTTCGGCAAGCGATGTGGTGAGCGCCTCGTCGAACTGGGCGAAATGGTTCAGGTCGTTTCGTTTTGGAACGATGTACGCCCCATAGGGCCAGTCGGTATAGAACGGCAGGAAAACGGCAAAATGATCGTTTTCGAACAGAATCCGTTTTTGGAAGGAGAGCTCCTCGTCGCGGAGGCGGCCGATCAGACTTTCCCCGTGCTCCCGGTAGTGTCGGGCGCTGTTTTCCAGCTCCATTCGGATGCGGAGCGGCAGATACCCGTACGCATAGAGCTGGCCGTGCGGGTGCGGCTGCGTTGTGCCGACCTCGGCGCCGCGGTTTTCAAAGGTCAGAATAAACTGAATCTTCTCATCGGCGGACAGCTCTTCGTAGCGCGCTTTCCACAGGCGGATGAGCTCCTCAATGTGTTCGAGAGGCAGCTGCCACAGCGAAGCGTTGTGATCGGGTGAGTAGAGAATGACCTCGCATTTTCCATAGGCGGGCGCGGTGCGGAAAAAGGACGTCGCGACCGGATCGGGCTCGTTCGGAGAAAGGGACATGGAGGGCCAGTCGTTGTCATATTTCAGTACGGTATAATGATCGGGCACTCTTCCGGAGCCGGGGCAGAAGGCGCAGTAGTCCTTCGGCATGTCGGGGCGCGCCTGCCGGTTGCCGTTTACAATGGTCCAGTCGTCTAAAAGAGGATTGTAACGAAATTCAGCCATAAAAACCTCCTGTTTCTGTTATCTCTATTGTACCGCCTTTTCTGCGGCAGCAGTAGCGATAATTCGGGAGCTTATTGTGCGATCTTGGGAAAAGAGTATGGAAAGGAAGGGCAAAATGTCTGGTGCGGTGGATGATTTTTTAGGACTGTTCCGCGGGGCGAAGAGGAAAGAGGACGAAGCGGCTCGCGTGCTTCCGAGGGACGAGGCGTACATCGAAGAGCAGCTTTCCGATCAGCGCCTGGAGCATACGCTGGCGGTGGTCGACGCGGCCGTCGACATGAAGGAATGGCTTTTCTCCGAAGAGACGAGCGGCTGGTACCGCAATGAATCTCTGGAACGGGCGATTCTCATCGGCGAAGAGGTTCAGCAGGTGCGCGCCTATATGGCGGAGGATCAGGAAAGCTATGAGGGCGCGGAGCTGAACAGCGATGTGCTGAAAACCGTATTGGCGCATTTTCTGCGCACGATGGAGTGCTATGAGTTCAGTGCGTTTGATTTTGACTTGAAGGCGCTGGTGCATCAGATCGAAAACACGCCGGGCGAGCTGCTGAAGTACTTAGTGGAGGAGCGCGGCGCAAAGCTTCGTGAAAAAATGCAAAACGCGCAGGAGCGGGGGACGTCGGATTTTGCCCGGCGCATCTTCGAATACGATTTGCTGGTGCAGCGCCGGGCGGGAGAGGGAACGCCGCCCAATGGGGCGAGCCGCGAGTACGCGCGCTGCTACGAGGAGGCTTTGCGCGTAAAGGAGGTCCGTCCGGTTATCGATGAGGAGTATGAGGGGGCGTCCTCGAATGCGATCGGCGACGAGACCGAGTAGATAAATGGAGAAAATGAGTGAAAAAGAAAGTATATTTAGCGGTTCAAATCGTTCTGTTGTGCGTTATTGTCTACTGTGCCTTCCGAATCGGAAGCTATCTGTGGGCGCGTATGTCGTCCGACCGGAAATTTGAAGACGTGCAGAAGGTGGTTGATTCCTATCGGCCGGAGGAGAGCGAAACGGCCGAACCGGCAACGGAGGCGACTCCGACACGGGTGAATTACACGGAGATGATGGCTCAGCTGAAATCGATCAACACCGATCTGGTGGCCTATTTGGATATTGACGGCACGCAGACGCATTATCCGATCGCCCATCTGGACAACTGGTTTTATCTCGACCACGGCGTGGACAAGGAGGAAAACATCCAGGGCGTGCCGTTTCTCGACGAAAACAACAGGGCGGATTTTACGGATCAAAATTCGGTTGTATATGCACACATGATGTATGGCGGCGATGCGATGTTTGCCGGATTAAAGCATTTTCTGGAGCAGGATTATGTCGATCAGTCGCCGAAGACCTTTACGATTACGAACGAAGCAGGCGTACACCACTACCGCATTTTTTCCGCATTTCGCGTGCCTGCGGATGAGGATTACCGCACACCGAATGTGTCGGAGGAGGCGTGGCTGGATTATCTGAATGCGACGTACGAACGCTCGTTTGTCTCCTTTGGCGAGCGCCCGGATTTTGATGCGGCGGACCGCATCGTGACCTTTTCCACCTGTACACCGGAGCGCGACTATTCAATGCGCATTGCGGTGGTCGGCATTTACGAGTTCACACAGACGGAAAAAGCAGATCAATAAGGCTTGTGGGACGGGGGATCGGCGCCTTTTCGAGGCGTCGGTTCCCTTTTTGTCGGGGGGCGAGTTTTTGGCGCCGCTTCTTTTTTGTCGGGGACTGCATCAGGTGCGGCGTGAAGCGCGGCGAAGCACGAGCACGTCTCAGGATGCGCAAAAAATGTGCGGAAGGCTTGATTTTTTAAAAGGCTTGAAGTATTATATGTGTGTAGTTGTTAGCACTTAGTGAAAATGAGTGCTAAATCAATCGTTGAATTCAGGAGGTATGTGATGAAATTAAATCCTTTGGGCGAAAGACTGGTTATTCGCAAGATGGAAAAAGAGGAAACGACGGCGTCGGGGATCGTGCTGCCGTCTTCGGCACAGGAACAGCCGCAGTATGCCGAGGTTGTTTCGGTGAGCCAGAAAATTGAAAAGGACGACGACCTGAAGGGTACGGTGTCGGTTGGCGATAAAGTGATTTACTCGAAATATGCGGGAACCGATGTCAAGCTGGATGGCGAAGAGCTGATCGTCATCAAGTTAGAGGACGTTCTGGCGGTTGTAGTAGACTAAGGATGAATCGTTGAGAAGGCAGGAGGATTGCAATGGCAAAAAATATTGAATTTGGTGAAATCGCTCGTAAGAAAATGGAAATGGGCGTCAACAAGCTGGCGGATACCGTAAAGATTACCATGGGGCCCAAGGGCCGCAATGTAGTGCTGGAGAAGGCATTTGGCGCGCCGCTGATTACGAACGACGGTGTGACCATCGCCAAGGAGATCGAGCTGGAGGATCGCTTTGAAAACATGGGTGCGCAGCTGGTCAAGGAGGTAGCGACCAAGACAAACGACGTCGCAGGCGACGGTACGACGACCGCGACGCTGCTGGCACAGGCCGTCGTTCGCGAGGGACTGAGAAACCTGGCCTCCGGGGCAAACCCCATGGTTCTGAAAAAGGGCATGCAGAAGGCGGCGGATCGCGCGGTCGAGGTGGTCGCGGAAAATTCCAAAAAGGTGGAGACGATGGCTGCCATCGCATCGGTCGGCGCAATTTCCTCCGGAGACCAGGCGATAGGCGAGATGATTGCCGAAGCGATGGAGAAGGTCGGCAAGGACGGCGTCATCACGGTAGAGGATTCGAATACGATGCAGAACAGCCTCGAGGTCGTCGAGGGCATGCAGTTTGATCGCGGCTACCTCTCCCCGTACATGGTGACGGATACGGAAAAAATGGTTGCCGAGCTGGAGAATCCGTACATCCTGCTGACGGATAAGAAAATCGGCAATATTCAGGAGCTGCTGCCGCTTCTCGACCAGATTGTTCAGAGCAACCGTCCGCTGTTGATCGTCGCGGAGGATGTCGAAGGGGAAGCGCTGGCGACGCTGGTGCTCAACAAGATTCGCGGCACGTTTAACTGTGTTGCGATCAAGGCACCGGGCTACGGCGACCGCCGCAAGGAAATGCTGCAGGATATCGCCATCATGACGGGCGGTACCGTGATTACCGAGGAGCTGGGCTTCGATTTGAAGGAAGCGACCGTGGAGCTGCTCGGACGTGCGGCAAAGGTTAAGGTCGATAAGGAGAATACGGTGATCGTCGATGGTCAGGGCGATTCCGCGAAGCTGTCGGAGCGTCTGGCACAGATTAAGAAGCAGATCGAAAATACCGAGTCGAGCTACGATATCGAAAAGCTCAAGGAGCGTTTGGCAAAATTGTCCGGCGGCGTTGCCGTGATTCGCGTCGGCGCAGCGACGGAAGTCGAAATGAAGGATAAGAAGCTGCGCATCGAGGATGCTCTGTCCGCTACGCGCGCCGCGGTCGAGGAGGGCATCGTCGCCGGCGGCGGCACGGCCTTTATCGACGCGATTGCTCAGGTATCGGAGCTGGCGGAAAGCCTGGAAGGCGACGAAAAGGTCGGGGCACGCATTATCGTGCGCGCCTTGGAGGAGCCGATGCGCCAGATTGTGAAAAATGCGGGACTGGAGAGCTCGATTATTGTGGATCGCGCGAAGAATTCGCCGGTCGGCGAGGGCTTTGACGCATATCGTGAAGAGTATGTCAACATGTTTGACGCCGGTATCGTCGATCCGACGAAGGTGACGCGCTCCGCGCTGCAAAATGCCGTCTCCATTGCGGCGATGCTCCTGACGACGGAAGCGGCCGTCTGCGACATTCCGAAGGAGAAGGAGGATGCGCCGGCGATGCCGGGCGCGGGCTACGGATATTGATCCGCAGCGGAAACGGTGAAATAAACGGAAACAGAAAAGGATGCGTTTCTTCGGAAACGCATCCTTTTTGTGTTGTTGCCGCAGCTTTGTGTCGGCGCCGCAGCGTCATCACTCATCGGCGCTTTTATACTGATTCAGCGTGCCTCCGGCGCGAACCGTGTCGTGCCAGCTGCCGCGATGGTAAAAGTAGTAGGAGACGATGCAGCCGATGGCCCAACCGATGGCATAAGAAAGGAAGATGTATTGCTTGCCAAAGGTGGCGGCGATCCAGTAGGCGGCGGGGACGCGCGCAAACCACAGGGCGATCAGCGACGTAATCATCGCGGCCATTGCTTTGCCGACCCCTCGAAGAATCGAATTCTGCACAAAGAGAATCGCCAGGAGCGGATAAGCGGGAAGAACGGAATGCAGGTACCACACGCCGACCTCGACGACACCGGGATCGCTGTTGAAGAGGGCGATGGCGTAGCCGGATAAGGGATAGAGCAGAAGCCCCGTGACGATGGTGCCGGCAATCGAAACGATCATTCCGGCGCGGCGGCCTTCGTGAATACGCTCGAGATTGGCCGCGCCGACGTTTTGTCCGGTATAGGTCGTCACGGCGTTGGCGAAGCTCTGAATCGGCATGAAGATAAAGGTGTCGATTTTGTTCGCGCCGTTAAATCCGGCGATGAAATCCGTGCCAAACGTATTGATCAGAGAGTTCATGGCGATGATGCCAAAGGAAAAAACCGTGTTCTGAATGGCGGAGGGAATGCCGAGCCGCAGTGCTTCCCGGAAGATCACGCGGTCAAAGGGCAGGTGCAGCAGCCGTATCCTAAAGAAGGTGTAGTGTCGGTTGATGTAGATCAATCCCAGAATCCAGCTCAGTATTTCGGAAATCGACGTAGCGAGCGCCGCCCCTGCGACGCCCATGCCGAGGGGGATGACGAAGATGAGATCGAGTACGATGTTGGTGACGGCGGCCAGAATCAGGAAGCGCACTGAGGTGACGCTGTCGCCGACGCCTTGCAGAAGTCCTGCGTTGAGGTTGTAGCCGATCATTCCGAAAATACCGAGGAAGATGATCTGAAGATAGGAGACCGCCATGTCCAGGGTTCCGTCGTTCGGCACATTCATGAGGGTGAGTACGGGGCGGGCGAGGAAGAAACCGAGCAGCATCAGCGGCAGAATGCTGAGCGACAGCACGCGATAAATGGTTCCGGCGATGAGGCGGACGCGATCTGTATCGTGTGCGCCGTAGCTCTGCGAGATCAGGATGGTCGTGGCCATGCCGATGCCTAAAAAGAAGGAAACCAGTGCGAACATAAAGGGAAAGCCGACGCCGACGGCGGCCAGAGCATGCTTGCCGACAAAGTTTCCGACGATAACGCTGTCGACCGTGTTGTACAGCTGCTGAAACAGGTTGCCAAAGAGCAGCGGCAGCGAAAAGCGAAGGATCAGGCGGATGGGCTTGCCCCTTGTCATATCGGTTTGATGTGTTCGAGCGTCGTTTTTTGAGGTTGTGGTCATGGAAGCTCCTTATGCATTCGATGTCGTTTCATCAGCGGCTGCGCCGGGCGAAAGCAGTCCGTCCAACGGGGCGAGCCCGGCCGCTCTGCGCGCCTGGAAATAACACTGACCGCAGAAGGACTCGTATTCAATTTGTTCTTCCCCGTCGATTGCGACCTGATCCCCTTCAAAAATGACCTGCCCGCGCAGCTTTCGCACATTCATCACCGCCTTGCGGCCGCAGTGACAGATGGTCTTGAGCTCCTCTAATGCGTGTGCCAGCAGGAGCAGGCGCTGGCTGCCCGGGAAGCCCTGTCCGCGGAAATCCGTGCGCAGCCCGTAGCACAGTACGGGGATATTGTCGTCGATCGCGATCGCAAAGAGCTGATCGACCTGAGTGGGGGTAAGGAACTGCGCTTCATCGACGAGAATGCAGTCGACCTTTCCCGACGAGAGCTGCTCGTGCAGGATAACGCGGCAGTCGGCCGATTCCGTAATGATGCAGTCGACGGCGCGCCGCACGCCGAGACGGCTGACCACCTCGGCGCCGCCCTTTGTATCGCAGTGCGGTTTCATGACGAGCACGCGCATGCCTCGTTCTTCGTAGTTATGAGCAACCTGCATGAGCAGCGTCGATTTTCCGGAATTCATCGCGCCGTAGCGAAAAAATAATTTAGCCATGTCTGCCTCCTGATTCGGTGTTCTCACTAATTGTACCACCGCAAAAACGAAGGTCCAACTATTGGGGATGAAAATATTGGGGAGCAAAAAAAGGTGTTCCGTGGTAAGATCGGAGCGGAGGAGTATGAAAATGAAGCTATTAGTCAGCGCGTGTCTGTTGGGCGAGGCCTGTCGCTACGACGGAAGGGATAATCGAAGAGAGGACGTCATCGAGTTTTTACATGGGTGCGAGGTCATTCCCGTCTGCCCGGAGGTGGAAGGGGGACTTCCGACGCCGCGCGTTCCGGCAGAGCGAAGAGGGAATCGGGTTGTCTGCCGGGACGGCGCCGATTGTACGGAGGCGTTTCAAAGAGGCGTGCAGCGCTGTCTGCGCCATTTATCAAAGGGCGATATTTCCGGTGCGATTCTGAAGTCGAGGAGCCCCTCATGTGCGGTATATGAGCGGTACGACGGCTGCTTTACGCGCCGGCTCGTCGAGGGAAAAGGGCTTTTTGCGGAGGCGCTGCACGAGAGAGGCATATTGCTTGCCGACGAATTCTCGTATCAGCGGGTTTTTTGTGAAGGAAATGTAAAAGAAAAGAAATAAAATTTGCTCATTTCGTAACCTTTTTGTAATTTTTGTGATATAATCTCTACTTGGTTGATACAACCATAGGAGAACATGCGATGATTGAATTCCGACATGTATATAAACGATATGCCAATCGGGTTATTGGCCTTGAAAACGCCAGCTTCCACATTCGGCCGGGCGAGTTCGTATTTTTGGTCGGGCCGAGCGGCGCCGGGAAGTCCTCGCTCGTCAAATTGCTGATGAAGCACATTACGCCGGATCGCGGCGAGATTTATTTTGCCGGACGGAATATTACGCGGCTGCCGGCGCGGCACGTGCCGAAGCTGCGGCAGAGAATCGGCGTGGTATTTCAGGAGTTTCGCCTGCTGGAAGATATGACCGTATACGAAAACATCGAATACTGTCTGAATCTGCTCGGATTGAGTCGGAGGCAGAAGAGGGCGCGCATCCGGGATGTGCTGGAGCTGGTTCACCTGACGGGACGTGAAAAAAGCTATCCGAATCAGCTGTCCGGCGGTGAGCAGCAGCGCGTGGCGATCGCCCGGGCGATGGCCAGCCGCCCGACGGTGCTCGTGGCCGATGAACCGACAGGGAACCTCGATCCGCAGACCTCATGGGAAATCATGAACTCGTTCGTCGAGATCAATCAGAAGGGCACGACGGTCATCGTCAGCACGCACGATCAGGCGATTGTGGACGCGATGAAAAAACGCGTTATTCAGCTGTCGCACGGTAAGATTGTGCGCGATCAGGAGCATGGAATGTACCTGGACGACCGAACGCCTATGGAAGAATTTGATGAAGAGGTCGACCGTCTGTTTGACCCGACCGTTTCCTTCCCTGCGGATGAGATTCGAAGGAGAATTGCTGAGGCGGAGCAGGAAGCCCGGGCGCGGGAGGAGGCGCAGGCTGCGGAAGCGGCAGAGCCGCTCCTCGGGAAGGAGGACGGCGAATGAGATCCTTTCGAAAGCTGATGACAGTTCTGAAGCAGGGATTAAAGGGTGTGTGGAAACACAAATCGATGGGGCTCGCGTCGATTATTTCGATTGTAGCGATGCTGGTCGTCGTCGGCATCATCCTGATCGCTTCGCTGACGGCCAATAATCTGGCGAAAGATTTTGAGAAAAAGGTCGATGAGGTCGAGGTGTTTCTCAGCACGACGATCACCGATAAGGAGCGCCGGGAGTTGGAAGAGCTCATTCGAAGCGATGCGAATGTCCGCAGCGTCGAATTTCGCTCCAGCGCGCAGGCGATGGAGATGATGAAGGAGTCGTGGGGAAAGGATGCCTACATCCTCGAGGGTATTGACAAGGAAGGCCCGGTTCTGGAGCCGTCCTTCGTGGTAAAGGTCAACGAGATCGCCAAGGCACAGGAATTTGTCAACCGAATCAAAGCGGAAAAGGGCGTACAGGACGTCACTTATTATCAGGACCTGATCGATCAGGTTTCCCGAATTTCCCGGTATATTCGCCTGATCGGCGCGATCATGGTTGCGGGGCTGGTTCTCGTATCGCTCTTTATCATCCTCAACACGGTAAAGCTGACGGTGGCATCGCGTGCGCGCGAAATATCCGTCATGAAATATGTTGGTGCGACGAATCACATGATTCGCGGACCGTTCATCATTGAAGGTGCGATTTTCGGCCTGATCGGGTCAATGATCGCGTTCCTGCTCGTATATTATGGCTATCAATTCGTTTACGTCCGTTTCGGACAGCGGATATTTGAACTGCTCAGCGCTTATTTGCTGAAGCCTGAGCTCATAGGCCGTGATTTGATGATTATTTTTCTCAGCATCGGAACGGGGATCGGCTTGATCGGCAGCACGCTGACGGTGAGCCGGTTTGTCAAGGTTCGATGAGCGGAGAAAAGGGCACGGATTACAGAAAGGATGCTCCATGTTTTTAGAAAAAAAGCAAACGAAACGACTGCTGTCTCTCGTCCTGGCGGGCCTGCTGCTGCTTCCGTCTGCGGCGTGGGCGGACGAATTAGACGACGTGGAACAGCAGCAGGAACAGAAGGAAGCGGAGATTCAGGAGATTCGCGATCAGAAATCGGGGCAGGAGACCCTCGTCAATGAAAAGTCGAAGACGCTGAATTCTCTGACGGAAAATCAACAGGCATTGCAGAGCGAGCTGCAGGAGCTGGACGCGTCGCTTGAGACGGAGTACGCTCAGTTGAACCAGCTGAACGAGGACATCGCGGAGCTGGAGGAAAAGATTGCGCAGACGGAGTCGGAGATCGCCGAGCTGGAAGTGCGCATTGCGGATAAAAAGGCTGTTTTTCGCGATCGCCTGAATGTAATGTATAAGAACGGTGACATTGCCACGCTTGAAATTCTTCTGGCGTCGACCGGTATGAATGATTTTCTCAGCCGCTCCCGCACGATGAAGGCGGTGGCGGACTACGACCGTGATCTGATTCAGGATCTGATCAGCGATATGCAGCTTTTGGAAAAGAAGCAGACGGAGCTGCAGGGGCAGAAGACGTGTCTGGACATCGCGAAGGAGAACCAGACGGCGAAGGTCGAGGAGCTGCAGGAGCAGCAGGCGCGTAAAAACGAAATTCTCGCGCAGGTCAATCTGGACATCGAATTGACGGAATCCGAGATGCAGAAGCTGCAGGCCGCTTCGGATGCGATGCAGTCGAAGATTGATGCGAAGCTGGCGGAGCTGGAGGAGCTGAAGGATCGGGAAAAGCAGATTGAAAGCGACCGCGCTGCGGCGGCTGCAGTCGCAGAGAGCGTCGGAAGCGATTCGCCCTCCTCGGACAGCGGCGCTTCATCCGGCGGCTATTCGCCGCAGAGCAGCTCCGGCGGGAACGTGTGGCCCACGACGTCCTATGAAGTGACTTCGCCGTATGGCTATCGCATTCACCCGATTTTCGGCACGCTGAGCTTCCATACGGGAATTGATCTGGGTGCGGATTATGGCGAACCGGTTTATGCAACCTCGAGCGGAACGGTGACGACGGTGACGTACGGTTCGGGTTATGGCAACTACATCGAGCTGGCGCACGATGACGGAAACGGCTCGCTGTACGCACATCTGTCCGGCTTTAACTGCTATGCAGGACAGCATGTCGAGAAGGGACAGATTATCGGATACATTGGATCGACGGGCAATTCGACCGGGCCGCATCTGCACTTTGAGTTTTACGATCAGGGAGTTCGCGTCAATCCTCTGGCGTATCTGTAGGCGGCTGTGTAAGAAGAGCTTCATAAAATAGGCTGTAAAAGAGATTCTGCGTGGCGGAATCTCTTTTCCTGCATGGGAGGGAATAATGAAAAAACTGGGAAAAGCGCTGATCCTCATATTGCTTTTGTGCGGCGTCGGCGTCGGCGGATTTTTTATTGGTAACCGCATGCCCGAGGTGGGTGTTGCAGCGGCCGAGACCGACGCGGAGGAGCTGCGCAGGGAGAAAATGATTCAGAAAATCGATGAGCTGTCGACGGTGATCGAACAGGATTTTTTGTTCACTGCGGATAAGAAAAAGATGGAGGACGGGGTCTACAAGGGCTTATTTGAGTCGCTGAACGATCCGTATTCCGTATACTATTCGCCCGAGGAGTTTCAGCGCATGATGGAGGATTCGGCGGGGCAGTTTGCCGGTGTCGGCGTTGTCATAACGGGCGCGGAGGACGATTTTATCACGGTGGTGTCGCCGATTGCAGGAACGCCGGGTGAACGCGCCGGGTTAAAAGCGGGCGATAAGATCGTCGCGATCGACGGGCAGAGCTACATGGCTACGGATTTGGAGGAGGCGGTCGCGCACATGCGCGGGGAAGTCGGTACCGAGGTCGTGTTATCGGTTCGCCGAAAGGAAAATCAGGAAACGAAGACCTTCGATCTCACGCTGAAGCGGGAGATGATTCAGGTTCAGAGCGTTTCCTCTCAAATGCTTCAAAAGGAGATCGGTTATGTTCAGATCACCTCGTTTGATGAGCCGACCGCGGCCGATTTTAAGACGCACGTCGAGAAATTGCAGGCCGAGGGAGCGAAGGCGCTGGTCATCGACTTGAGAAACAATCCGGGCGGGCTGCTCAGCTCCTGTGAGGAAATTGCTGACTATCTTTTAGGAGATGCGACGATCGTCACGACGGTCGATAACAAGGGCGCCGAGCAGGTGAGCAAATCGGACGCGAAGAGCAATTCGATTCCCGTCGTTTTATTGGTCAACGAGGGCTCCGCTTCGGCCTCGGAAATTCTGACGGGTGCGCTGCGCGACAACAAACGCGCCATTGCCGTCGGTACGAAAACCTACGGAAAGGGCATTGTACAGCGAATCTATCCGCTCGCCGAGGGAGAAGAGACGGCCGGCTACAAGCTGACGGTTGCCGAGTATCAGACGCCGAGCGGAGAAAAGATTAACAAGGTCGGCATTACGCCGGACATCGTCGTGGAGCTTCCGGCGGAGACCAAGTCGATCGGGCCTGCGGCATTGGACGCGGATGTACAGCTCAAACGCGCCATTGAGGAGGTTCAGAAGACTGCGGGCATTACCCCGGCGGAGGAATCCGAATCGAGCGCGTCTCAGACCTCGGAAACGACCGAAACGTCGAGTGAGGCTGCGCCATCCGATGCATCCTCAGAGGGCGAGTAGCGGAACGGGGGGTACGCGGAAAGTACGAAAAGTAAGAGAAGGCATTTTGCGGAAGCAAAATGCCTCTTTCATTGGGTATAAAGAAATACCTGTGCGGATTAGACAAAGCGAATTCGGCGAAGTATAATGGAACAGGAAAAGCGAACAAATGTTCCTGAATGGAGAGAGCTATGGGAGAATTTAAAATTCATTCCGCCTATCGCCCGACGGGCGATCAGCCGCAGGCGATCGATGCGCTGTGCCGCGGGCTGGAGCGAGGGGATCGATATCAGTCGCTCCGCGGCGTTACGGGATCCGGAAAGACCTTTACAATGGCCAATATCATCGAGCGCGCGCAGCGCCCCACGCTGGTTCTGGCGCACAACAAGACGCTGGCTTCGCAGCTTTGCTCAGAGTTTCGCGAATTTTTTCCGGAAAATGCCGTGGAATATTTTGTATCCTACTACGACTACTATCAGCCGGAGGCCTACGTCGCCGCGACGGACACCTACATTGCCAAGGACTCCTCCATCAATGACGAAATCGACAAGCTGCGGCATTCTGCGACGGCAGCGCTGTTTGAGCGCCGCGACGTCATCATCGTCGCCTCGGTTTCCTGCATCTATGGCCTGGGCGATCCGATCGATTACGAAAACATGACGGTTTCGCTTCGCCCGGGGATGCAGATCGATCGGGATGAGGTACTGCGCCGCCTGATCGATATTCAGTATGTCCGCAACGACGTGAATTTTATGCGGGGGACGTTCCGCGTGCGCGGCGATATCGTGGACATCTTTCCCGCAGATTCGGCGGAGGAGGCGATTCGCGTCGAGTTTTTCGGCGACGAGATCGAGCGGCTGACCCGGATCAATTATTTGACCGGCGAGCTGCTCGGAGGGCGGACGCATATTCTGATCTTTCCCGCGTCACATTACGCGACGACGCGCGAAAAGGTGGATCGGGCCGTGGTCACCATCGAACAGGAGCTTCAGCAACGGCTGGAGGAGCTGCGCGGCGGGAATAAGTTGGTCGAGGCGCAGCGCCTGGAGCAGCGGACGTGGTATGACATCGAGATGCTCAAGGAGGTGGGTTTTTGCTCCGGCATTGAAAATTATTCACGGCACCTCAGCCAACGGCCGGCCGGGAGCCGGCCTTACACGCTGATCGATTACTTTCCCAAAGACTTTTTGCTGATGGTCGATGAGAGCCATGTCACGCTGCCGCAGGTTCGCGGCATGTTCAACGGAGACCGGGCGCGAAAACAGAACTTAGTCGACTACGGCTTTCGTCTTCCGTCCGCTCTGGACAACCGCCCGCTTCAGTTCGATGAGTTTGAATCACTGATTCCGCAGGCTATTTTTGTCTCGGCAACACCGGGTGGTTTTGAGGCAGAGCACGTGACGCAAACGGTCGATCAGCTGATTCGCCCGACGGGGCTCCTCGATCCGCAGGTGCAGCTGCGCCCGACAAAGAATCAGATCGATGATCTCTTAAAGGAAATCCGACAAAACGTGGCGCGGGGAGAGCGCGTGCTGATTACGACGCTGACGAAAAAAATGGCGGAGGATCTGACCAAGTATCTGGAAAATATCGACATTAAAGTGACCTATCTGCATTCGGATGTCGATACGATGGAGCGCATGGAAATTATCCGGGATCTGCGGCTGGGCAAGCACGACGTTCTGGTCGGCATCAATTTACTCCGCGAAGGATTGGATCTTCCGGAGGTTTCTTTAGTGGCGATACTCGATGCGGATAAGGAAGGATTTTTGCGCTCGGAGACGTCGCTGATTCAGACGATTGGGCGCGCGGCGCGGCATGTCAACGGGCGCGTCATTCTCTATGCAGACGTCATTACGGATTCGATGCGGGCGGCGATGGACGAAACGATGCGCCGGCGGGAGATTCAGCAGCGGTACAACGAGGAAAATCACATTACGCCGCGCAGCATCGTCAAGCCGATTCATGAGACGATTTCAACGGAGATCGCTGCAGAGGATGTGGCCGAGTATGCTCCCGAGATGCCGGAGAAGGAAGAATTTACGCTTGCGGATGTGCAGGCGCTTTTGATCAGCATGGATGTTGAAATGCGCAAGGCGGCAGAGGAGCTGGACTTTGAACGTGCAGCGGCGCTGCGCGACCGCATCCGAGCCATGCGACAGGAATATGGAATTCAGGCATAGTCCGCCGAGGAGAGAGGAATGCTGGAAAATATTGTAGTAAAGGGCGCACGGGTCAACAATCTGAAGGACATCGACATCGTACTGCCGCGGGACAAAATGATCGTCATGACGGGACTGAGCGGCTCCGGGAAGAGCTCTCTGGCCTTTGATACGATTTATGCGGAAGGTCAAAGGCGCTATGTCGAGAGCCTGTCGAGCTACGCGCGTCAATTTCTGGGACAGATGGATAAGCCGGATGTCGATGCGGTGGAGGGGCTGTCTCCTTCGATCTCGATCGACCAGAAGACGACGAACCGAAATCCGCGCTCGACCGTGGGTACCGTGACGGAAATCTATGACTATCTCCGCCTTCTGTATGCAAAAACGGGGCATGCATTTTGCCCGGAATGCGGGGAAGAAATCAAGGCGATGGCGGTCGATCAGATGGTCGATCAGATCATGGCGCTGCCCGAGCGGAGCCGTATTCTGATCTTGGCGCCGGTGCTGCGCGGAAAGAAGGGAACGCACCGAAAGGCGATTGAGAACATTGCCAAGCAGGGCTTTACACGGCTCGTCGTCGACGGGCAAATGAGTGAGGTGGGCGATGAGCTCGAGCTCGATAAGAATCGGAAGCACGATATTTCGATTGTGGTCGATCGCCTGATCGTTCGCCCGGGCATTGAATCGCGCCTGGCCAGCTCGTTGGAGACGGCACTGGCTCAGGCGGACGGAACGGCGGTCGCGCAGATCGTCGACGGAGAGAGCTATCGGTTTTCGGCGAAATTGGCGTGCCCAAACGGGCATATGGCAATCGAAGAGATCGAGCCGCGCCTGCTGTCCTTCAACAGCCCGTTTGGTGCGTGTCCGGATTGCAACGGGATCGGATTTCATCGATCGGTCGACCCGCAGCTCTGTATTCCAAATCCCGATTTATCCGTTCGGGAGGGGGCGATTGCGCCCTTTGCGACGAGCAAGCCGGGGACATACTATTACGAAATATTCGCCGCGCTTTGTGCCGATCATCACTTTTCAATCGACGCGCCGATCGGAACGGCTTCGGAGGAGCTGATCAGAGAAATCCTGTACGGCACGGGCGAGCGAAAGCTGCGCTTCACCTTTGACTCGCATTTTTCGGGAATCAAGCAGTTTCACGATGTATGGGAGGGCGTCATTCCCAATCTGACGCGTCGGCACGGGCAGACCTTTTCGGATGCCATGCGCGGAAAGATCGAGGATTTCATGGCCGAAAACACCTGCGACACCTGCCACGGGCAACGTCTGCGCCCCGAGGCGCTCGCGATTCGCGTCGGCGGCAAGAACATCGCCCAGTTTACGCAAATGAGCGTGGGCGAGGCATACGAGTGGTGCAAAACGCTGGTATTCAGCGAATCGGAGCTGCTCGTTGCAAGGCCGATTCTGAAGGAGGTGCAGGCGAGGCTGCGCTTTCTGATCGACGTCGGGCTGGAATATCTGACGTTGGATCGGTATGCGGCGACGCTGTCGGGCGGAGAGTCACAGCGCATTCGACTGGCCACGCAGATCGGCGCAGGTCTGGTTGGGGTGATCTATGTATTGGACGAGCCGTCGATCGGTCTTCACCAGCGGGACAACGACCGACTGATTCAGGCGCTTCGCGAGCTGACGAATCTCGGAAATACCCTGCTCATCGTCGAACACGACGAGGATACGATGCGTGCGGCGGACTGGCTCGTCGACGTCGGCCCGGGAGCGGGCATTCACGGCGGCAAAATTGTCTATTCAGGTCCTTACGAGGAGATTCTGGAGGCGAAGGATTCGCTTACGGGCGACTTTCTTTCCCATCGCCGCTTTATTCCGGTGCCGCCTCAGCGGCGCACGCCCTCCGGGGAGCTGGTTGTCCTGGGCTGTTCGGAAAACAATCTGAAAAATATTGACGTGCATATTCCGCTCGGCGTTCTGACCTGCGTCACCGGGGTCTCCGGCTCCGGAAAGAGCTCCTTTGTCGAGGGGATTCTGTACAAGGTGCTGGCGAACCGGCTCAATGGGGCGAAGCTGCGTCCGGGGCACTACCGCAGCATTCAGGGGCTGGAGGCTGTCGATAAGGTCATTGAGATCGATCAGTCGCCCATCGGGCGCACACCGCGTTCGAATCCGGCGACCTACACGAAGGTCTTCGATCTGATTCGCGATGTTTTTTCGCTGACCAATGAGGCGAAGCTGCGCGGCTACGACAAGGGGCGTTTTTCGTTTAACGTCAAGGGCGGACGCTGCGAGGCGTGCCAGGGCGACGGAACGATCAAGGTGGAGATGCATTTTCTCCCGGATGTTTACGTGCCCTGTGAGGTCTGTCATGGAAAGAGATACAATCGGGAAACGCTGCAGGTGAAATATAAGGGCAAGACGATCTCGGATGTTCTGGAGATGACGATCGACGAGGGATTGGAGTTCTTTGAGCATCATCCGGGGATTCGCCGCCGCCTGCAGACCCTGGTGGACGTCGGCCTCGGATATCTGAAAATCGGGCAGCCCTCCACAGAGCTTTCGGGCGGCGAGGCGCAGCGCGTCAAGCTGGCGGCGGAGCTTGGGAAAATGTCGACGGGACGCACGGTGTACATTCTGGATGAACCGACGACCGGTCTGCACGTGGCGGACATCGAGAAGCTGATTCGCGTATTTCAGCAGCTGATCGATTCGGGCAACACGATTGTCGTCATCGAACACAACCTGGACGTCATCAAGGTAGCCGACTGGCTGATCGACCTGGGGCCGGAGGGAGGCAATGGCGGCGGTGAAATCGTCGCGGTCGGCACGCCGGAGCAGGTTGCTGCGTGTCCCGACTCCTATACGGGGAAATATTTGAGTCCCATTCTGGCGCGGGATCGGGTACAATAGATGCGGATCGTTTTTCAGGCGACGAGAAGAGAACGGGATCGGCGTTGTGACTGATTCTGCGAAAGGAAATAGGCGTGTGATTAAATGTGTTGGGCGAAAAAAGGACATTCAAATCGAAAGAGCGCCTGAGCTGAAAAGGCAACTGGTCGGCGCGAAGGGACGAAAAAGACCGAAGTCCTGCGCTTTCTTTGATCGGATTTTCGTGGATCGCCACTATATGCGCCGCGCATTGTCGGTGGCGCGAAAGGCGGCACAGTGCGGCGAGGTGCCCGTGGGCGCCGTGCTGGTATGGCGCGGACATCGCGTTGCGGAATGGGGCAATCGCGTGGAGGCCGATGGCGTGGCGCTTCGCCATGCCGAAATGCTGTGCCTGGAGGAGGGCAGCCGGAGGCTGGGCTGGCGTCTGAACGAAGCGACGATGTACGTGACGCTGGAGCCGTGCGCAATGTGCGCCGGTGCGTTGATACACTGCCGGCTGGGACGACTCGTATTTGCCGCGCGGGATCGCGAGCGCGGCTGCTGCGGCTCCATGCTCGATTTGCCGGGACAGCCGTCGCTCTTTCACCACGTCGACGTGTCCTCCGGGCTATATGAACAGGAGGCATCCGAGCTCTTGCGCGCTTTTTTCCGCCGCCGCAGAGAAGAGAGAAGAGGGAAAGAAGAGCTATGAAAAAAATCGGAATGGTTGTCGCTGTTGAAATGAAGGCGGTTGCAGCGAAATATGGCGACCGGTGCGAGACGCTTTCGCGCCGTGGGTTTGAGGTGAGGAAGTGCACGGACGAGACCTATGAGCTCTATATTCTGCACAGCGGAGCGGGACAGATCGCGGCGGCGGCCGGAACGCAATTTCTGATCGATCACTTTGACGTCGACCTGGTCGTCAATTTCGGCGTGGTTGGTGCGCTGGTCCCCGGGTTAAAAAAAGGCGAGCTTTGCGTTGTCGATCGCGTGGTTCATTACGATTTTGATACCTCCGCAGTCGATCACTGTGAGGTCGGGCGGTATATGCACTACCCCAGTCGTTTTATGGAAACGGATGCGGCGCTTCGCCGCAGGACGTCGGAGCTTTTTCCGCAGTATCGCCACGTGACCTGTGCCTCCGGCGATAAATTTTTCGATACGGCGGAGCAAAAACGGACGCTTCATCAGGCCTTTGACGCTGAAATATGTGAAATGGAGGCGGCGGCCATCCTGATGACGTGCGACCGCAGCGGGATTCCCAGCCTGATGGTCAAGATTGTATCGGACAGCATCGACGGCGGCGCGGAGGAATATCATCTCGAAATGGAGACGGTCTCGCAGCAGTGTCTGGAGATCGTCGATCAGCTGATTGCCGAAATCGGAGGACGATCAAAATCGGCGAAATGACGATAGAAACCGGAGGACGATCGAAATCGGCGAGGTATAAAGAAAAAATGTAAAACGCAGAAAAGGCTCTCCTTCTCGAAGGTCTGCCGCGGTTGCGCACAGGAGCAATCGCGGAGGGGACCTCGGTGGGAGAGCCTTTTTTGAAAAGAGCCTACGATTCGCGGCGCAGCCGGCGCAAAAGACGCGTCCAAAGCGACTCGCGATTGGTGCGGCGCGCCTCGGCCGCGTCGGGGGCATCCGCGCCGCCCGGGACAGCAGCCGTCGAGACCTTTTCGGAACCGGCCGCCGCATGCAGCCTTTGAAGGTTGAGCTTTTCGGTCAGGTCGCTGTTGTAAAGCTGTGCGCGCGCGGCCTGTTCCGCTAAACGGAGGAAGGTGGCCTGAGCATCGACGCTGCCGTTCGCTGCAACGGGGCGATACGATCCGTCCGGCAGCAGCTCCTTGGCCTTGGCGTCGTCGCGCAGCATGAGATCGACGGCCTGCAACACCTTGGTTCGGATTTCGGCGTCGCGAAGGGGGACGGCGAGCTCGACGCGCCGCGACAGGTTTCGCGTCATCAGATCCGCAGAGGAAATATAGAGGTCTTCTCGCTGTGCGCCGAAGATGTAGACGCGATGGTGCTCCAGAAAGCGTCCGATGATGGAAATGACGTGGATGTTTTCCGTCTTGCCGGGAATACCCGGACGGATGCAGCAGATGCCGCGGACGATCAGCTCGATTCTGACGCCGGCACAGGAGGCCTCCATGAGCTTGTCGATCAGGTTGCGTTCTGAAATGGAATTGCATTTGATGATGACGAGGGCGGGCTGTCCCCGTCTGGCGCGCGCGATTTCGCGGTCAAAGAGCTTTTCCAGGGCTGGCTTCATGCCGCTCGGTGCAGCGAGCAGCTCGCGATAGTGACCGTTGAGATTGAAGATCAGCATATTTTTGAAAAAAGCCGAGGCATCCTGTCCGATGAGGGGATCCGCCGTCAGAAAGGAAAAATCCGTGTACTGCCGCGCCGTCTTTTCATTGTAGTTGCCGGTGCCGATCTGCGTAATGGTCTGAATGCCGTTGTCCCGATAGCAGGTAATGAGACAGATTTTGGAGTGCACCTTGTATTCTTCAAAGCCGTAGATGATGGTACACCCCGCCTGCTCGAGGCGTTCGGAGTAGTCGATATTGTTTTTCTCATCGAAGCGTGCGCGCAGCTCCATCAGAACGAGCACCTCCTTGCCGTTTTCGGCGGCCTGCGCGAGGTATTCGGCAACCTTTGAGACATTGGCCATGCGATAGATGGTGATTTTAATGGAGATGACCGAGGGGTCGCCGGACGCTTCCTTCAAGAGGTGCAGGAAGGGATCCATGCTTTCGTACGGGTAGTGGAGCAACGCATCATGCTCAAAAATCTGCGGCATAATGGGCCGCTTGCTTTGAAGAGAGGCGGAGTTCTGAGGCTGAAAGGGCGGATAGCACAGCTTGCCGCGCACAACGGGGTCTAACAATTCCTCGATGGAAAAGACGTATTTCATGCGCAGCGGCGCCGCGGAATAAAAGAGCTGACTGCGCCGAAGCTCATGGTGCTGGAGCAGGTATTCCACGCTCGATGCGGAAAGGGAGCCCTGAATCTCCAGCCGGACGGCCGCCATCCGATTGCGGCGACGCAGGGTCTTTTTGATGTGCTGGCGGATGTTGTCCTCCATCTCATCGACGGCTTCGTCGAGGTTGATATCGGCGTTTCGCGTGACGGAAATCACGGCGAGGTGCTTGAGGCGAAATCCCTGAAACAGGGTCGCCGCTTTGTCGCGGAGAAGCTCCTCCATGAGAATGAAGCGCGTGCTTCCGGGAAGGACGATCATAGCCGGAAGCATGGTCGGAATCGAAATAATTCCGAAGTAGGGGTTGCCCTTCGCATCCTCGATGTCGGAAAAGAGGTGCAGCTGATCGTTCGCCAGGTGCGGAAAAGGATGGCGCGCGTCGATCACCAGAGGAGATACTACCGGCAGAAGGCTCTGGTGGAAGTATTCGTCGAGGAACGCGGCGTCCTTCTTATTGAGCTCGTTGATGTGGACGTGGCAAATCCCGTAGGTGCGGAGCTGTTCGTCCAGAGAAGCGAACGCGGCGTCGCGTTCGCGGTACAGCGAGGGGAGACGCCGGAAGATGGCGTCCAGCTGCTGTCCCGCTGTCCAGCCGGTCTTGTTGTCGAGGACGTCCTTTTTTAACGAAGCGAGGTTCTGGAGCGAGCCGACGCGGATCATGAAAAATTCGTCCAGATTGGACGTGAAAATCGAAATAAATTTTAAGCGCTCCAGGAGCGGAACGCGTGCGTCGCAGCCCTCCTGCAAAACGCGGTGATTGAATTCGAGCCAGGATAACTCCCGGTTCTGAGTGTAGCTCATGTCTTCTTTTACAGTCCCGGACATAGCGGCCTCCTTTTTGTCGAATGCAGCAGTCGGCGCATTCCTGTTTGCCCTCATTATACCAGTTTTTTCAAGTTGTAAGGATGACGAGATACCGAGAACGGCGTACGGCGATCCGGCGCGAAAAAAGGGCTGTCGATTGG
>JAEXCD010000086.1 GCA_023393715.1 Bacillota bacterium | reverse complement strand
GGTACACGCTGATCGAGGATCGCGCGCCCCTGGGCTATGAGATTGCAAGCTCGGTGGATTTTCAGGTGCAGGATACGGGCGAGGTACAGAAGGTCGTGATGTGGGATGCGCCGATTGAAGCGCCGCGGACGGGCGATCCGGGCATCCTTTCCGCGTCTGCCCTGTGCGGCGCCTGTGCCGGGCTGCTCGCGTTGCTGTCAAGACAAAAAGGAGAGCGCCATGGAAATGGATCAGCAGGTCGCGCACGCAAGCATTAGAGCGACCAATTTAACCGCATTGCAGATGATGCGCCTTCTGGCGCGTCGTCTGCATACGGCGAATCAAATCGGACAATACACCGGCTATTGAAACCGGCAAGCAGCGAGTCAAAGGATTCGCTGTTTTTTTTCGGGGCGCCGCTGCCGCATTTGGCGAGCTGGGACAGATTTGAACCGCTTGAGCGATAAAACGGAGCGCAGATTTGAGCTGCTTGAGCGACAAAGCGGAGTACAGATTTAGCAGGAGCGATCAGAAAGCACCATTAGCGGTCGGAGAATATCATTGTGCACCTACTTCTGATACAATAATCATCAATGGTGAAACGCGACAGAGTGATGAGATGCGACAATAAAGATTGCACCGGATGAAAGGAGCAGACCATGAAAAAAATTGCTGTAGTGGCGGGAACGCTGGTCGATACAGAGATGGGAGCTCGGATTATCGAGCAAAAGGGGTTGGAGGCGGTCTCGCTCCCGATGTCAAGGACGTGTGAGGAGCAGGCGAATATGCAGTATTTTTCGAAGGAAGCGCTCGAAAAGCAATTTGAAGAGTCTCTGTGCGCCGCGCGCGAGCAGGGCGCGGAACAGGCGTTTCTGTATTGCAATTCCCTGAGCGGGGCTATTGATTATCGGCGCATCCGCGAGAAGCTGCATATGAATGTTGTCAGTCCGTTGGATACGTATGAGCAGCTTCCGGCGGGCGTAAAAAACGTTGTGGTATTGGCGGCAAATGGATTATCTGCATATAATATTGAGAAAATAATTCGAACGGCGGATCCTGAGAAAAATGTGATTGCCATTGGGTGGCTGCCGCTGGTTCATGCCATTGAAACAGGAGCTTCGCCAAAAAAGATTGCGGAGGAGCTGAATCTAAAGGGTTTGGTTCAGTTTTTGGAGGGCATATCACAGGAGCAATTTGAGATCGACAGTATTTTGCTGGGATGTACGCATTTTCCTTATATCAAGGAGGAGCTGGCAAAGCTGACAGAGCTTCGGGTGATCGATCCGGCGGAGGAAATGCTGAAACGGCTGAAGCTCGAGGAGTAGCGAGGAGAACAAGGTGCAATATTATGGCATGATATATCGACCGCCTTCGGAGGCGCGGTCGTTGATTATTCAATGTACGCTGGGCTGCGCAAACAATACCTGTACGTTTTGCAGCATGTATCGGGATAAGAATTTTCGGATGCGCCCGCAGGAGGACATCATTTCGGATTTGAGAGAGTGCGCGGAGCAGGTTCCTTTTATTGAGAAGCTGTTTCTGGCGGATGGAGATGCTCTGGTGATGCCGACGGCGCGCCTTCTGGAGATTATTTATGTTGCCAGAGAGCTTTTCCCGTATCTTCGGCAGATCACCTGCTATGCGACGGCGCAGGATATCCTGCGAAAAAGCGATGAGGAGCTGTGCCATTTGCGAAAGGCGGGCCTCGACATGCTCTACGTCGGGCTCGAAAGCGGCTCCAATGCGATTTTACAGTCGGTACATAAAAATCTGACAAAGGAACAGTTTGTAGAGGCCGGCATTAAGGCAAAGCGGGCGGGACTGAAGCTGTCCGTCACGTTGATTTTAGGTCTGGGACAAAAGAAAATGAGCGAGGAACACGTTCGGGAAAGTGCGGAGGCGATTTCTCTTGTGAAGCCGGAATATGTGGCGTTTCTGAGCCTTCAGCTCGACCCGGCGGCGCCGCTGTACGAGGAAGTGCGCTCGGGGAAGTTCGTCATTTTAGATGATGTTGAATGCCTGTCGGAGATGAGGGCCTTTTTGGAGCAGGTCGACAGCGAGGGGACGGTGTTTCGCTCCAATCACGCATCCAACGCCGTGGCGGTTGGCGGCGTCCTGAACCGCGAGCGGGAAGCGATGATTCGGGTGATCGATCGCGCCATAGAGAGCGGCCGGTTTCGGCCAAGGGGGCTTCGGGGCCTGTAGCGTGAAGAGAGAAGGTGTTATGCAGCGTATTCGAAAAAAATGGAAGGTTTGGATGAGGCCGTTTCAGGAAACGAGTAAGATGTTTTTTCCCGAATGGCCTCGTTTCCTGTGTTACCAGGTTTATCTCAATGTATTGTTCTACCTGATTCTTTTCCCCCTTTTCCTCCTCGCCGCGCAGAGCGTGTTGACGGGGATGGGTTTTCGCGTCGTGACGGACTCGCTGTTGCCGGCGATTGTAAAACGGCCGCAGGGGATGGCGCTCGCGGTCGCCGGAGCGGTACTTCTGTCGGCGTGGCTCGTCATCGGCAATGTAGGGACGCTGCTGATCTCAAGTCGCATTGTCCGGGGAAGGAACGCCGTTCGCACGCGTTCGATTCTGACGGGGGCGGTATCGAAAATGCCTCGGCTGCTGCTTCCGGGAATGCTCATCAATCTGATCTATTTTGCGCTCTTCATTCCGTTGGAGCGGGTGGGGGTGCAAATCAGCGGGCTGCAGGGGCTGCACATCCCCGACTTCGTGATGGATGCGGTCTTTTCGGATCCGAAAAATCTGCTTCTCGGCGGGGCAGCACTCATTGTCTGTCTGTATCTCAGCTTCCGATGGATGTTTTTCTTTCCGCTGATGCTCACTCAAAAAAGGAGCGCGATCCCGGCTTTTCGGGAATCGGCGCGGCTTTTTCGCAGCAACTGGAGGCGGCTGCTCCGGGAGCGCATCTGCCTGTTTACGGGCTTTTTGAGCGTCTTATTGGGACTGGCTTTGTTCTGGGGCTTTCTTGTTCAGATTATCCTGCCCCTCCTAAATTTGGAGAAGGCGCTCCAACGTACGCTGGTGGGAGCGCTGTTCATGGTGCAGGGGGTTGGCGGAATACTGATGTACAGTGTCTTTTCGCCCTTTGCGGGGCTGCATTTGTATCGGCTCTTCGTCGACGTCGCCGACCGGGAGGGGCAAGAGGAGGCACGGTATTATTTCCAGCCGAAAAGGGAACGGGTCAATCGCGTGCATCGTCTGCTCAAGGGTCATCCGCTCGGATCCTGGATCATTGCGATTGGATTTCTCGTGCTCAGCTCCATTGGCGTGGGGGCGGCCTTTCGTACAACAGAGGGCATCGTGAAGCGAATTGAGGTCGTAGGACACCGATGCGGCGGCGGAAGGGGGATGCCCGAAAACTCAATTTCCGGCATCCGATATTCGATTGAATACGGAGCGAGCTGGATTGAGCTCGACGTTCAGCGGACCAAAGACGGCGAATATATTTTGAACCACGATGCGACATTTCAACGCGTTGCCGGAGTGGACAAATCGAGCAGGGAAATGACCCTCGCGCAGATTCGGGAGCTGTCGATCGGCGCGAAGTACGGCGCGCCTTACCAACAGGAGCGGATACCGACGCTTCGGGAAGCGCTGAGCTTATGCCACGGGCGCATCGCCGTGAACATTGAGCTCAAGGGCGAGACGGCGGACCGTCAGATGGCGGAGGATATCATTGCAATCCTTCAAGAAGAAGGAATGATGGATCAGGTCATTCTTTCGAGTCTGGATCACGAGCTGATTGCATGGATCTACAAACAGCACCCGCAGGTTTCGTGCGGCAGCATCTATTTTCTGTATTACGGCGATGCGAACGACGTCGCGGCAGACTGGCTTATTGTGGAAGAAACCTCGGCGAGCGAAGATCTGATTGAGGAAGCGCATCAGGCAGGCAAGGGAGTCATGGTTTGGACGATCAACGATGACGACTCGATGAAAAAATTCATGTACAGCGGGGTGGATGCGATTATCACAGACGAGGTACCGACGATGGTGAAACTCCTGAACGAGCGCTGGCAGCTCAGCAAAAATGATTTACTGTTTAATGCGTTTTTCCAGTAGGACAGCTGGAAAATCAGAAGCAGAGCTGAAAAACAGGGCGGCTGAAAGCGGGCGGGATCAAGTGCTGTGAGCAAACAGGCGGGTCGAAAGCTGTGAGCACAGCCAAAGCCGCAAAACCGTGACAGACGTTAAGGTGTATAGGGTAAAAAACCGTCTCCCTCCCAAAGCACAGGGGTGGAGACGGTTTTTTGCGATGAAAAAGCAATGTGGATTTTGCGGCGTCGACAGCCGCGTTCAGCGAACGGCCGCATTCAAATGAATCGGAGCACATGACACATGCTCTGCCGCATCGGGCTCCGTTCCGTGATCAGATATGTGTGATCAACGTGAAGAGCCAATGCAATATCGACGAGAAGCCGAAGAGGTATAAGAAGGTCGGAATGGGCTTAAACAGCAGACAGATCAGCATGAAGCGCGAGAAACGCATGTCCGTCAGGCCGCAGATCATAACGGTTGCATCGTCGGGCACGCCGGGTACGATAAAGGCGATGGCTGCGAGGCGGGAAGCCGTTTTTTCATCGACGATCTTCTTCATGAGGTCGTCGAAAATGTGATCGGGGACGAACGCCTTGACAAAGGTCGCGCCAAAGCGGCGAGACAGGCGAAAGCTGATGGCGGAGCCGATCAATGTCATTGCCATGACGAGAAGAAAACCTCCGATCGTGCCGTATGCCATAAAACCGGCAACGGAAGGCAGACTTCCCGGGATGATGGGGAAAATCGTATTGATAACGATCAGGAACGAGGCAAAAAAAAGGCCGAAAAACCCAAGCGACAGAAAGAAATCAGCAAATGGCCGGGCGGAATGAAACCACCGGTTGCGGTAACCGATCCAAAGAAAGATACCGAAAGCGATCAGGACGATGAGCGTGATGATGCGAATGCGCTTTTCAATACGCCGTGCTCGCTGCGTATCAAAGTTATTCAGTTTTTCGATGGCTCTTTGACTGGGCTTCACACGATACTCCTTATACACATGTGGTGATTTCGCTTCATCTCGCCGAAACGGAAGTCCGATGCGCGTGAGGCGCGGAGCTGCATTACGGAACGAAATTTTACGATGCTTTTCATTATAGCATAATTTCACACAAATTCATTTTCAATGACAAACTTATCGAAGAGATCGCTGCAGTGGGAAATGGAGCGTCAAAAAACGTGTTTTTGAAGCAAAAAAGTACTATCTTTCCCGAATTAGGGTACAATAGAGCGGACGATTTCAAAAAACGGGAGAAAAATATGCATCAGGAGCGCAGAAAACTGAATCGCTTAAACGAGCGGGCGCGTTTGAATGAACGCCCCGATCGGAAACGAAGCAGACAACCAGACAGGCGTTCGGAAGCCAATTCCGCTCGAAGGAGAAAACCTGTGCCGAAGCGGACAAAAAAGCATGCGGAGCGTCCGATGTTTTTGCGTTGGGGGATTTTGGCGGCCGTGGTGCTCTTTGCCATCCTGTTTTTCCGGATGAATCGAAAGGCGCACAACCTGGCGGATGTGCCCTACGGAGCGCAGATTTTGAAGGCGGCGGAGGCACACAAGCTCGATCCGAGTCTCGTATGTGCCGTTGTGGAAAAGGAGAGCAGCTTTAATCCAAGCGAGGTATCGGGAGTGGGCGCCTGCGGGCTGATGCAGATTATGCCGGATACGGCGGAGTATATTGCAGCGCAGCGCGATTTGCCGAAAAGCTATGATCTGTTTGACCCGGAGACGAATTTGGATTTCGGATGCTGGTATCTTCGTTATCTGCTGGATCTGTATGAAGTGACGGAGACCGCGCTGGCTGCGTACAATGCAGGACCGACCATCGTAGCGGAATGGCTGCGGACGCAGGAATACAGCGTCGACGGCGTGCACCTCATCCAGATTCCATACGGCGAGACGGCGTGGTATGTTCATCGCGTCATGGAGTTATATCAGGAATATCAGCAATCGAAATAGGTGAACGAGAATGTATCGGATTGTTTCAAAGGAAAAATTACAGGAAAATATAGTATATATGGAAATCTTTGCACCGCGGATTGCACAGAATTGCCAGCCGGGGCAGTTTTTGATCGTCATGGCGGATGAATTCAGCGAACGGATTCCCCTGACCTTGGCGGATTACGCCCGGGAAAAGCAGACCGTCAGCGTCGTTGTGCAATTGGTGGGCGAATCGACGAGAAAGCTGGCGTCCTTA
>JAEXCD010000069.1 GCA_023393715.1 Bacillota bacterium | reverse complement strand
CTTTCAGGCCTACCACCCAGTCCGAATAGTGGATCGCCTGATTGATATCATGTAATACCATAATGATGGTAATGCCGTATTCTCTGTTTAGCTTACGGATCAGCTCGAGCAGCTCTATCTGATATCGGATATCGAGATAGGTCGTTGGCTCGTCCAGAAACAAAACCCTCGCATTTTGTGCCAATGCCATCGCAATCCAGACTCTTTGGCGTTGGCCGCCGGATAGCTGTCCCATTTCGCGATGCTTAAACGACTCCGTTCCCGTCACCTCCATCGCCCACTCAATCATGCGGCTGTCTTCCTCTGTTTCTGACTTCAGCATCCGACGATAGGGGGTTCGGCCAAAGGCGACCAGATTCCGCACGCTGATATCATCGCTCGCCGTATTACTCTGCTGAACAATGGACACCTTCCGGGCAAACATCCGAAGGTCCATTCCCCGAATATCTTCCTCCTCAAAAAAAATCTGACCGCATTTCGGAATAAGATTTTTGGTCATGAGATAAAATAAGGTCGATTTCCCGCTTCCGTTTGCTCCCATGATTGTCGTAATCAGACCCGCCTGAATCCGAAGTGAAACCTGCCTCAGTACCGGATCCTGTCCATACGCAAATGAGACATTCCGAACCTCCATCACCACCGGCTTTTTCCCCTCAGCTTCGTGCATATTTTTTCGACCTCCTCAGCAAAATCACAAAGAACGGGCCTCCGATTACGCTCATAAGAATTCCGGCCGGAATTTCATAGGGCGCCGCCACCGTCCGTCCCAGCGTATCTGCCAGCAAAAAAACAAATGCGCCAAGGAGCATGGAGAACGGCAGAAGCCTCCTATGATCGGTCCCCATCAGCAATCGTCCGATATGCGGCACAATCAGACCGAGAAAGCTGATTGCGCCCACCAGCGCAGTGGATATGCTCGCCAGAAGAACGGCAATCAGCGAAAGGTACAGTCTCATGATCTGCACGTTGATTCCGAGCCCTCGAACTGTTCGATCCCCTAAAGAAAGCAAATTACACGTTCTTGCAGACAGCATCGATAAAATCAGGCCCACAAGAACATACGGCAGCATCATATGAACATCATCCCATGTCTTCATCGTGATATTCCCGTTTACAAGGGACGACACCCCGGAAAGCGCACTTCCCGTCATATAGTTGAAGGCGCCTGACAGCCCTGAGAACATGGCACTGACGGCTACTCCCACCAGGATGATTCGAAGCGGACTCAGCCCTCCTCTCCAGGACAGCCCGTAGACGATGCAAAATGCACCCAGGCCTCCGAGAAAGGCAAAAACCGGCGTGAAAAAATACAGCGTCGGTGCAACTCCGATAATCAGAACCGCAGCAAAGCTTGCCCCGCCGGAAATTCCTATGATGCCCGGATCGGCAAGCGGATTTTTCAAAATAGCCTGAAACAGGACGCCCGATACGGAAATCGCCGCGCCCGCCAGCATAGAGAGAAGTACCCGTGGAAAGCGAAGATCATAAATGGTCGCCACCGTCTCATCGTACTCTAAAAACAGTCCTCGCAGGAGCTGTCCGATACTGACACGGAGGCTGCCTACGTTCACTGATACAACGAACAGAACCAGTAAAAGCACGCTCACCAGAAAAAATGCCAGCTCCCGCTTCCGTTTTTTTCTCTGCCTCGACATTCCGTCCTGTGAGGCCAACGTCTGCGCTCTTGTGTCCACCCTTTTCTCCTTCTGTCCGGTTCTGCGCTCCATCTGTTACGGCCGAAGCAGCTGCTCATATTTCTGGGTTCCGTTCGATTTCTCGGCCTCTGAGCCAGCCTTGTTGCTGTTTTCGATCGCCCTCTTCTCATCCTCCGGATTCTCAGGATAAAGAATCGGCTGGAGCTCCTCCAGCGCCTCCGGGTAATTAAACTTTGCGCTCATTCCAAAATGCGCATAGGAAAGGTCATATACCCGCCCATTTTTCACCGCATCGAAATGCTTCCAGATGTCATTTTCCAGAAAATCCTTCCGGAACATTTCAATGACCTGATCCGGCAAAGCGTGCGCCGCTCTCAAAATAATATCCGGCTCCCGAAGCTTCATATCCTCCGTATTGACGTTCAGAAACTGCCGATCCGCATCCTTATACACATTTTCACCGCCAGCCATCGCGACAAGGCTTCCTACGTAGGACTGCTCCGTTGCAATGATGTAGGAGCCCGGAAGTCCCATCAAAATCAGCACCTTCGGCCGCCTCTTGCCCTCATTTTTCACGCGATAGGCCTTATAAAAGGCCTGAAACTCATCAATCAGCTCCCGTGCCTCCTCCTCACGCCCAAAAATGCGGCCAAGCTGATCAATCGAGCGATACATCCCCGGAACGCTCTGCAGATTCAAAAAAGCCCAATCGACGCCGAGCGCCTCATACTTCGGCTGCAGATCCCCCCGCAAGGCAGCCGGCGAGAGGATCCAATCCGGCTTGAGCGCCGCTATCAGCTCAAGATCCGGGCTCATCGGAGAGCCGATTCGCTCCGCCTGTGCATATCTTTCCGGGATAGTTGATACCGTCGAATGGCAAACTCCCACAAGCTCCAAATTCAATTTGTCACAAATATCCGCAGTTGCCGGAGAGGTGGCGATGAGGCGAACCGGTCGCCCCAGCTGCCGCACCCTTCTCCCCGCCTCTTCGACCATTTCCGATTCGCCCGGCTCTTCCTCCGGTAAAAAGTCCTGACATCCGCGTGCTCGCTCCTCAACAGAAGACTCCGCTTCGGATTCTCCGTCATTCGCTACCCGGTTCGGATGCTGGTTCACACAGCCGGCCAGAATGATTAGGAGACTGCCCGTCAAAAGCATGCGCCGCAAAAAATGTGTCAGGGGGCCTCTACTTCCCCTCACGTTCGCATTCATCGCCTTACTCCTTCGAATTATCGGAGCCGCCCAATTTCCCCCGATTTTTTCCGACAAAATAGAATACGGTGGCGATTACTGCAATCAGGAGCACGCCAAAGGCGATAAGCATTCCGCTCGACGACGAGGCGCCTTCGTTAGAATCCGGGTTTTTTTGCGCACTTTCCTCATCCCCTTCGGCATTTTTCCCGGTCGACAGGCTCAGCCCCTTCCCGCCGCCCTCCGACTTCGTCAACGGCAGCGTCTCAGCTGATTCGTTCTTAGACTGTTCAGATTTCGGCTCCTTAACCGTGCTGTTCAGCCCGGAGAGCGTCGGTTTTTTCTCCGCGGCCGATTGATTTCCATTCCTGCTCGCTTCCTCTACGACCCCCTTTTGCAGCAGCGCTGCTGCCGAAGGCTCCGATTCGTCAGTCTCCTCCGACGGTGAAGCCGCTCCTGCTGTCAAGAGCGCATTTCCATGTTCAAGCGCACCCTCGTCCGATTTCGTCGTCTCCGGCTCGGTCACAAAGGCCGCCTGCATATCTGTACTGTTTCCTTCCGTGAAATCGCCAGGGTACATATACCAATACACGTCTCTCCCCATCGGCTCCACGTACATCGCTCCGCGCACTACGCAGTTTTCCCCCGGAACCTGTATGCAAACATCCAATGTCGTTCCATTGGCGTCCTCCCCGGTCGCGCTGATTCCAGATTCCGGCGATGTCCACCCATCATCCCCCGCCGTCTGTACCCAAAAGCTATGTCCGGTACAGAAATCGGCGAGGCTCATACGAATGGTCAAATAACATTCCCCGGTATCCGTCACCTCGTACAGCCCCATCGGGTATACCGCTCCCTCAACCATGCCCTGACCGATTTCGAAGCTCTGTTCTCCGCCTGAATCTTCAATGACGCCTGTTATCGGATGCCGGTAACAACGGGTTACGACGCAGGAATACACCGTTCCGGATGCCGCCTGAACCGATGTCCCCTGAATCTGAAGAAAAAGAATCAGGGCGATTGCGACCAACCACCGTCGCATCCACCTCTTTTGTATCCTCTGTCCTTTCACAAGATCCTCTCTTTCATAAAAGGGGGTGCAGCGCTTTATGCGGCGCTGCACCCCCTTTTGCTTACGGCAATTCCCGTCACCGCTGCTCTTCTCTGGTTTTTCTGTTTACGGCCATTTCAACGACCAAAACCGTTGCAGCGCAGGCTGCCATTACCCAGAGCATAGGAAATGCGCTGTCACCCGTCTTTACATTGGCTTTCAGCCCCTTCTTTACGGCCGGCTTTGCAGCGGGAGCCTTCGGCTGCAGACCCTTCGAATTCTGCTCCGGCTTGCTGCCAGCCTCCGGCTTCTTCTCTGTCTTCCCGAGCTGCCGCTCGACTAACGCATAGCGACTGAAGGAGGATGTCGATAAACGATACATCGTTCCCGAGACCTTCCCAAGCAACGAGGCTGCGCTTCCGTCTTCGTTAAAGTGATACACGCTGAGTTTGGACGAATCAAAATCCGCAGGAATCGGAAATTCTATATTAACCTTTCCGGCCGGCTGAACCTCCTGCCCGGATGCCATGAAGCGAATATCGTACAATTTGAAGCGATTCCCCGCGATGAAACGATTATCCTTCACCTGATCGTATTCCGAACCTTGTGTAAGCTCCCGCACGAACATCACTGTTTCACCGGGAAATACTCCGGCCGCCGCCGTGACGCGTATACCGGTCGCCTCATCTACAAATACGGTCTCCTGCTCCTCAGGCGTCGTATGCTCCGGAGTCGGTTCGGTATACCCGGGCTTTACACTGTCCCAATCCAGTTTGAGATAGACCGGCTGCGTCCCCGCTCCCGTTGAGATTGCCTCCATGACCGGGACAAAGACCTGCAAAGGAATGTATCCATCCCTGCGCGCCTCCGGAATCATTTCATAACGAACCCGCGCCGGGTAATTTGTACCATATACATCCGTAAAC
>JAEXCD010000016.1 GCA_023393715.1 Bacillota bacterium | reverse complement strand
GTCCGGAGGCGGAGCGGAAGGTCGTCGATGCCATCAATAAGCTTGGATTTAAGCCAAATGAACTCGCCCGAAGCCTTGTTATGAAGAAATCAAATTCCATTGGCATTTTGGTGAAGGATATCGGCATTGAGTATATGGCGCAGATGATTCGCGGCGTCGAAGAAATCGGCAAGATGTACAACTATGATATTCTGCTGTCCAGCACGTACGGCGATTTCAATGCAGAAAAGAAGGCCGTCGATTTCCTGTACCGCAAGCAGGTTGAGGGCGTCATTATTCTGGCGGAAAACATCGAAGCCGAGATCATCGTCAAGATTCGGGAGTACAACCTGCCCTATCTGTTGCTGGATCGCTTCTATAAGTCGAATGACTATCGAACGGTCACGGTCGATTATCGCGCGGCGATGTCCAATATTACCGATTTTCTGATCCGACTGGGGCACAAGGATATTTTGTATATCAAGGCGCGTTCGAATTACGATATTTCGGAGAGCAAACGCGTCGGATACGAGGAAGCGATGCGCGCTCAGTCCTACCGCACGCGCGTAATCGAGGCCACGGGAGCTCAGGCGGGCGACGGTTATGCGGTTCTGCAGGAATATGAGGGAGCGGTTCGCGCCGGAAAAATTTCGGCGATTTTAGCGGAGACGGATGCGATGGCGATCGGAATTCTGAACTATTGCTACGATCACAATATCCGCGTTCCCGAGGACGTTTCCGTAGCGGGATTCGGCAATTCGGATATCGGCTCTTTATTCCGCCCGAGGTTGACGACGGTGCTCGAGCCGTATTACGATATTGGCGCAGTGGCAATGCGTCTTTTGACGAAAATTCTGCAAAACGACGAACCGATGACCGAGACCGTATTCCTTCCGACAGAAGTGGTTGCGCGTGAGTCGACGGCTCAAAGGTAAAACCCATTGTGCATGAGCGTGTAAAAGGACGCTCGTGGGGTAACAATTTATCGTGATTTGGTACAATTTGACGAGGAGGATAGTATGGTTGAAAAAATGGTGACGGTCGTCAATGAAACGGGTTTGCATGCGCGTCCGGCTGCTTCGCTGGTTCAGTTTGTGAAGAACATTCCCGGAGATGTGGAGCTGGTAAAGGACGGGAAAGTGGCGAACGCAAAGAGTATCTTTAACGTGATGAGCCTTGGCATTTCGAAGGGGACGGAGATCCTGGTGCGGATCAGCGGCGACAATGAGCAGGAAAACCTCGACCGGGTGGTGGCATTCATCGAAGGGTTGACGGAATAGTACGCAGGGGGTGCGGAAAGCATCCCCTTTTTCAACGGAGAAAGAAAACCTCCGAGAAGGAGCAACCGATGCATGTATTGAACGGAACTGTTGCGTCGCCGGGAATTGTGATCGGCCCGGCGTATCTTTTCGTAAAGGAACGCGTGCGCGTGGAGCGCATTCGCATTACGCAGGAGGAAATTTCCATACAGCAAAAGCGTCTGCTGGATGCATTTTCCGTGTACCGCCTCGAACTCAGCGAGCGGGAGGCGGAGAACGCACAGGAAAGGGATGTGATCGGGGTACACATCGAGATTTTGTCGGATCCCTATTTCATGGATACGGTGAGCAGCAAAATTCAGAGCATGCTCGTCAGTGCGGACTGGGCGCTGCAGGAAACCGTCAACGAAATGGCGGCAATGATTGCTTCGCTGGAGGATCCGTATTTTCGCGAGCGGGCAACGGACTACCGGGACATCGGGCTGCATTTGCTCTATGCGATGAAGGGCATTCAAGCGCGGGATTTATCGCGTCTCCCGTCGGACTGCATCGTTTTGTCGGACGAGCTGACGCCCGCCGACATCTCGACCATGGATCGGGCTCATGTCCTCGGCCTCGTCGATGATCTCGGGGGCAAGACATCGCATACCTCCATTATTGCGCAGACACTGGGGATTCCGGCGCTGGTCGGCATGAGGGAGGCGAGCGAGCAGGTCCGACACGGACAGCTCCTGATCCTGGACGCCGAGGAAGGCCGTCTCATCGTCGATCCCGACGAGCAATGTCTTGAGCAATACCGGGAAAAAATTCGACGGCTGAAGCTTGAAACCGAACGGCTCAATTCAATCAAGGATGAGCCGGCCAAGACAGTGGACGGACGCTCGGTCGACGTGTCCTGCAATATCGGTTCGCTCGAGGATCTCGACGTCGGCATGGCGCAGGGCGCGGATTGCGTGGGTCTGTTTCGCACCGAGTTTTTGTACATGAACAACACCCATTTTCCGACGGAAGAGGAGCAGTTCAACGTCTACAGGGAGGCCGTCCGGCGCCTGAAGGGGCGGAAGCTGATCATCCGTACCTTGGATATCGGCGGCGACAAAGTGCTTTCCTATTACGATTTTCCACCGGAAAAGAATCCTTTTTTAGGGTGGCGCGCGCTTCGCATTTGCTACGATCATCCCGAGTTGCTGAAACGCCAGCTGCGCGCGATCCTGCGCGCCGGGCTCTTTGGTCCGATCAGCCTGCTGCTTCCGATGGTCATTTCCGTTGAGGATATTCTGTGGGTTCGCGGTCAAATCGAAAAGGTGCAGGAGGAATTGCGGGAAAGGGGTCTTCCCTTTGCAGAGCAGCTTGAACTGGGTGTGATGATTGAGACACCGGCGTCCGTCTTCCTCTGCGAGCAGCTGATTCGGCACTGCGATTTTTTCAGCGTCGGAACCAACGACCTGACGCAGTATATTCTGGCCGTCGATCGAGGAAACGAGCGGATCACAGGCTTGTTCAACACGTTTCATCCGGCCGTTCTCCGTGCGATTCAGCAGGTAATCGATGCATCGCATCGCGCCGGAAAATGGACGGGACTGTGCGGCGGATTTTCAGCGGAGCCCACAGCGACCTATCTGCTGTTGGGCATGGGACTGGACGAGTTTTCGTGTCCGGCATCGGTAATCCCGCGTATCAAGGATCGGATTCTGTCATCGCGTTATGATGAAGCAAAAATTTTTGCGCAGAAGGTTCTTCAGCAGGAGACCTTGAAGGAAGTGGAGGTGTTAATTCAATCCAATGAGCAGTCAACAACCCATTCAGGATAAATTACAAATTGCCCGGGAGCTTCAATGGCTTGGCGAAATCCGGCTTCCCGGGGGATTGAAAATGCCGAAGTCAGTAAAAAAAGCGGGCGCCTATTGGTATTTGGAGCAGGAGGACGGCGCGCTCTGGCGCCTGCAGTTTGAGTCGCCGGATCGACCGGGGTGGATGGAGCGCGCGGTCGGGATGGAGCAAATTGCTGCGCAAAATGGCTTTGCGGCGGCGCCGGACACCTTTTTTGGGCAGACGGGAGAGGGCGGCCGGTTCCATTTGCAGCGAATCGGTTTTGCCGAGCCGATTCGCTGTTGGCTAAAACGGGAGCAGTCACCGGAGGAGTACGTTCGTATCGGGGAAGCGTTGGGCCGAAGCATGCGCCGTCTTCATGAACTGCCTCTGATGGAGACGCCGAAGGAACCGTGGGGGGCTTCTTTTCAGACCGATATCGACTTTTTGATGTACCAGCACGGGCTCCTTGCGCAGAAGCACCGAAACGAGTACGTCCTGATCGATTTTATTCAGCAGAACCGCCATATCCTTCAAGCCCTGCCGACACAAAATGTCCTGTGCTCGGTGACCTTGGATCGGCTGCACATCGTTGACGGGCAGCTCTGCATCGATGACTGGAGCTGGGTACGCCTTGGCGATGGCGCATACGACTTTTTGTTTCTGAACGATGCCGAATGGTATTCACACGAGTTTTGTCAGGCAGTGCTGCGCGGCTATTCCGGCGGCAAACCGGCGCGCTCGCTGTTCCGGCGCATCAGTCTGTATACGGCGGTCTATACGCTCAAGCGTTTGGTCGACGTGTCCAGCGGCAATGCGGATTATGCCGATGTCGGCGCTGCAAAGCGGCATTTTCAGGAAATTCTTGAGTCCTTCCAGAATTTCAGCGACATCATACCGCATTGGGCGGTGGAGGGCTCCGACACGAAGCACCATTGAGCTCGAAAGAGACAGGGAAACGGTAAAAGAGGGCGCGAAGACGCGCCCTCTTTTGTATGTGTATCCGCCGCATACGTATCCGCACCGTCGGGAAATTGTCCGATGCAGCAGCCACGGCATTCAGAAAAGCTATTGCAGCAAAAACATTATTATATTATAATATTATAATATAAGGGACGAAAGAGCGGAAAGGAGCGTATGTGTGACGGGAAAACAGCGAACCGTGCCTCCCGATGGCGTGCATTCGCCGGAGGATGAGCGCGTCATTTATCTGGCGGGCCTGCTCAAGGCTATCGCGCATCCGGCGAGGCTGTGCATCGTCAGAAAGCTGTATCGAAACGGGCGGTGCAACGTCAGTTATTTTACGAGCTGCATGAGCATTTCACAGTCCAACGTATCGCAGCATTTGGCTAAAATGCGGGATTTGGGCATTGTTCAGGTCGAAAGGCAGGGAACGGAGGCCTATTATACACTGATTGATGGAGATGTGAAGCAAATTATACGAGTATTGTTTGGAGAGGAAGAATATGAATAAACGAATTGTGATTGTCGGTGGTGTGGCCGGGGGCGCGACGGCGCTTGCCCGCTTGCGGCGCCTGAATGAAGAGACCGAAATTATCCTGCTGGAGCGAGGGGCATATGTTTCTTTTGCAAACTGCGGGCTGCCCTATTATATCGGCGGTGTAATCCAAAGCCGCGACGCTCTGTTTGTATCCACGCCGGAAGCGATTATGGCAAAATACAATGTCGATGTGCGCGTGCAGCACGAGGTGCTGTCGATCGACCGCGCAAGAAAGATGCTGTCTGTGCGGGAAAATCAGACGGGAGAGCGCTACGATCTCGCGTATGACACGCTTTTGCTGTCCACCGGCTCACGCCCCATTCAACCGCCGGTAGAGGGCTTTGACGGGGAAAATGTGTTTACGCTTTGGAATATTCCCGATACCGATCGCGTATACCGGTATATCGAAGAGCACGCGGTGCGCCGCGCCGTCGTCATCGGCGGAGGCTTTATCGGCTTGGAGATGGCGGAAAATCTGGTACACCGGGGAATCCGCGTCACGGTGATCGAAAAGGCGAATCAGGTGATGGCGTCGTTGGATTACGATATGGCGCAGATGGTGCACCATCATCTCGTGGAAAAGGGCGTCGATTTGATTTTGGAAAATGGCGTTTCCAGAATCGAGCACGATCCGCAGATGTCGCATGTCATTTTGGAGGACGGGCGCTCCGTGGAGGCGCAGCTCGTCATTCTATCCATCGGCATTCGGGCAAACAGCGAGCTTGCGAGGGAAGCCGGACTGACGCTCAATGAACGGGGCGGCGTTGTTGTCGATGAACATATGCGTACCTCAGATGCCGATATCTACTGTGTCGGCGATGTGATCGAAGTCGACGATTTCGTACTCGGCGGCAAAACCATGGTGCCTCTTGCCGGGCCGGCCAACAAACAGGGGCGCATTGCCGCGGACAATATCATTCTGGGCGACGTATCGACGTATCGCGGGACTCAGGGGACGAGTGTTGCCAAAATTTTTGATCTGACGGTTGCGGCGACCGGTGCAAATGAAAAGACACTTCAGCGCAATGGGCAAGCGTACGGAAGGGATTATCGGATTTCGGTTATTCATTCCAATTCACATGCCGGATATTATCCGGATGCATCGATGATGGCACTGAAGCTGATTTTCTCAAATGAGGGCGCCGTTTTGGGCGCGCAGATTGTCGGATATGACGGCGTGGATAAGCGGATTGATGTACTTGCCACGGCCATTCGGTTTGGCGCAACGGTCGAGCAGCTGACGGAGCTGGAGCTTGCCTACGCGCCGCCGTATTCGTCCGCCAAGGATCCGGTGAATATGGTCGCGTATACTGCCATGAATCAGCTGAAGGATCTCGTACAGGTGCTTCGCGTCGAGGAGCTGGCCGAGATCGGTGAAAACACCTGTATTTTGGATGTCCGCGAGGAGATGGAGCGCGATATGGGCTATATTGAGGGATCTGTCAATATCCCGTTGGGGCAGCTGAGAGAACGCCTGTCGACGCTTGATCGGACGAAGAGCTATGTGGTGTATTGCGCTGTCGGCCTGAGAGGCTATCTGGCGGCGCGTGTTATGATGCAAAACGGATTTCAGGTGAAAAATCTTCTCGGCGGCTTCCGTTCCTATTCGGAGTTTCATCCCGATTTGAACCGTCAAGGTCCTTCGATGATGTCGATTGACGACGACGGAACGCCGATCCGCGAAGAGAGCGGGTCGGAGCGCCAGCTCGATGTGTGCGGACTCTGCTGCCCTGGGCCGATTGTTCAGGTGGCCAAGGCGATGGAATCACTTGAGGAGGGAGCGCTGCTTACCGTGAAAGCGACGGACCCCGGATTTTATTCGGACATTTGCAGCTGGGCGGAAAATACCGGACATGAACTGGTGGAGCGCCATTCGGAAAAGGGGAAGTTTTTTGCGACCCTTCGCAAGCGTAAAAAAAAAGAAACGGTGACGTCGAACGCTGAAGGGTCTAAGGAAAAAACGATGATCGTTTTTAGCGGCGATCTCGATCGCGCCATCGCTTCCTTCATCATCGCAAACGGTGCAGCGGCAATGGGGGCTCAGGTCAATATGTTCTTTACGTTCTGGGGATTGAACATTTTACGCAAGACTCAATCTGTTCCGGTAAAGAAGGATTTTATATCGAAAATGTTTGGCAGGATGATGCCGCGTGGAAGCAGGAAGCTGCGCCTGTCCCATATGAACATGATGGGAGCGGGTCCCAAAATGATTCGTTCGGTCATGAAAAAGCAAAACGTCTATTCGCTTGAGGAATTGATTGCACAGGCCAGAGAAGCCGGCGTAAAACTGACCGCCTGTCAAATGTCGATGGACGTCATGGGGATTGCTCCGGAGGAGCTGATCGACGGCGTTCAGGTCGGCGGCGTTGCGACGATGCTCGCCGATAATGATCGCTCCAATATGAACCTGTTCATTTGACGTTTGTGTCTTTCCCGGAAAGCGAGCAGTTAAAAAACCCTGCGCCATCCTTTATGGATGCGCAGGGTTTTCTCCTTGTTTTTGACAATCGGGACAGACGCCGTAGATTTCAATGGTGTGTCCGGTAATGGCGAATCCGGTTTGAGCTGCGAGCTCGTCCACCGCAGGCTCGATGGGACAGCCCTCGAGATCAACGGTTTTGCGGCACTGTGTGCAGACCAGACGATGGGAGTGATGCGGATGGTTTCGCTGATAAATTAAGACGCCATCAAAATCCCGCTCGCGAAGCAGCAGACGAGCAGTTGTCAATGCGTCCAACGTGCGATAGATGGTCGCGAGGCTGAGCGGCGTTTCGGACAGACTCTGCTGGTAAATCTGATCTGCAGAAACGGGGCGCGGAGCGCTTTCGACAATCCGTAAAATAGCAATGCGCGACTCCGTGGCTTTTAAGCCGTTGCTGCGCAATTCCTGTTCGAGCGAATGCATCTTGAACCTCCCTTTTTCAATCATTGTACCCTTTTTTCGATGGAAACGCCAAAAATCCCTTTTCAAGAGAAAAAACGGGATGTATAATAGAACGCGAATGAGAACCATTCTCATGTAGGGTAACATAGAAAGGAACGAAACGTGAATAAAGTTTTCAAAAATATGTTGTGGGTTGCGGCGGGTGCCGCGTTATTGACCGGATGCGGATCGCCTAAAAGTGCGGAATCGTCGCAGGAGAGCTCGAGCAGCGCGGAAGCGGCAAAGAAGATGACCGTCTATACCTCGACGGATCCAATCTTTGATTTCGCTTCACAGATCGCCGGTGACCGCGTTCAGCTGGTGAACCTGATGCCGAGCGGCGCAGATGCGCATCATTGGGAGCCGAGCGCTCAGGACATTGCGGCCGTGTCGGAAGCGGATCTGCTGCTGCTCAACGGTGCGCAGTATGAAATGTGGTTGTCAAAGGTTACAGATGCGTTGGGAGATCACGTTAAGGTGGTCGATACATCGACCGGCGTTGATCTCATTCGCGTAAGTGAGGATCACGATCACGAGGAGCATGCAGAGGAAGCGAGCCACGATCACGAGGAGCACGCGGAGGAAGCGGACCACGATCACGAGCATGCACATGTGCACGGAGAATTCGATCCGCATTATTGGATGGATGTCAAAGCGGCAGAGCAGCAGGCGAAGAATGTGCTGCAGGCTTTGATCGAGGCAGACCCGGAGGGAAAAGAGACATACGAAGCGAATTTTGCTGCACTGCAAAGCAAGTTTGATGCATTGAATGCGTCGTATGAAAAAGAACTGAAGCCGTTTGCGGGAAAATCAATCGTGGTGCCGCACGAGGCATTCGGCTATTTGTGCCGTCGATTTAACCTTCAGCAGGTTGGCATCGAGGGACTTTTAGCCGACGGAGAACCGAATGCCGTGCGGATGAAGGAAATTATTGATCTTGCAAAGGCGCAGGGTATTACAGCGGTGTTCTACGAAGCGAATGAGGATCCGAAGCTGTCGGAGCAGATTGCATCAGAAATCGGAGCGACGACACTGCCGCTGCATTCCCTGGAGACGATCACCGAGGAAGAACGCGCAAAGGGCAAGGATTATTTCTCCATAATGGAAGACAATTTGAAGGTGTTGGTGCAGTCCTTCGGAGCTGCACAATGACCCTTGTGTACCGACTGGAACATGTTTCTTTTCGATATCAACAGGATCCGGTGTTAGAGGATGTTTCTTTTCAGGTCGAGTCCGGAGATTATGTTGGGATTATCGGAGAAAATGGCAGTGGAAAAACGACGCTTTTGCGGCTGCTGATTGGCGAGAGAAAGCCCCATACGGGGCAGCTCTCGCTCTTTGGCGTTACAGGGGGTTCGGCGGAGGGCTTCAAAAAAATCGGCTATGTGCCGCAGATCAACCCGGCGGATCAGCAGGCCTTTCCGATCCGATGCGACGAAATGGTGATGCTTGGCCTCTGCACCGAATTTGGCCGACGCTTTCGGCCGACAGCGCAGCAGCGGCAGCGAGTGGATGATGTGATGCACGAGCTGGGTATTCGAAATCTGGCGGATACTAATTTTCGGACTCTGAGCGGGGGTCAGAAGCAGCGCGTTCATATAGCAAAAGCGCTTGTCCGCGATCCGGAGGTGCTTCTGTTCGACGAGCCGACGGTCGGCATTGACGAACAGAGCAAGGCGAAGTTCTTTCAGATTTTGGATCATCTCAACGCGGTGCATGGAATTACGATCATGATGGTAAGCCATGAGACCGATCTGGGAAAAGCCCATTGGAAAAGGACGATTAAAGTAGAGCGGCACGGGGTGGTGGAGTTATGTTAGCGTATGCCTTTATGCGCAAGGCGCTGTTTGTCGGAGCGCTTTTGGGGGCGATTATTCCGCTGATGGGCGTCGTGGTCGTCAATCGACGCACGTCGATGATCGGAGATGCTCTTTCACATACATCTCTCGCCGGTATTGGGTTTGGCCTGTTGTTTGGCTTTTCGCCGGTTTTGGGCGCAATCCTCGCCTGTGTACTGGGCGCGCTGTCGATCGAAGCGGTTCGGCGGCATTTTCCGGCAAACGGCGATTTGGCGACGGCGATCGTTATGAGTACGGGGATCGGACTCGCTTCGCTGTTGACGGATATCGTACCCTCTGCAGCGCGCCTGGAAGATTACCTCTTCGGCTCGATTGTCGCCATCGCAGACGGAGAGGTTCTCCTGAGTGCGGGGGTGGCCATTCTGGTGCTCAGTACCTTTTTTGTCTTTTATTATTCGCTGCTGTATATCAGCGTCGATCCTCAGGGCGCGCGGATGAGCGGGATTTCGATTGCTCGGGTGGATTTTCTGTTTACGATTCTTCTGGCCGGCACGATTGCCGTGTCTTCACGGATTATTGGCGTATTGATGGTCTCGTCACTGATGGTATCGCCCGTGGCCTGCGCCATGGTTTTATCGAATAGCTACGGGCAGATGGTGCGCCGCTCCATGGCCTTTGGCCTGTTTTTTGTGCTGACGGGGCTCGTTCTTTCGTGGCAGCTTTCGCTCAAGCCGGGCGGCACCATCGTTTTGCTGGGCGTCTGCACGCTTCTGCTTTTATTTGTTTTTCGGAGTGTTCGGGCTCATTTTCGGCGGCGGCAGGGAAGCTTCCCGCGGAAATGAGCGGAAAAACGCGAAAAAGCGATTTGGTTCGAAAAAAGCCTCGGCTCGTTTACAAGCCGAGGTTTTTTTAGCATAATAGATAGGAGAGAATCCCGGTGGACAGGGATCGTCGCGGAGGAGGAATTATGAAGAATACATGGATGCGGTTGTGGCTCATTACACTTGGTGTGGCAAGTATGGCGATCGGCACGCATCTTTTTTTAGTACCGAACGCGCTGGCGACCGGCGGCGTTACCGGAATCGCCATTATCGGTAATCACCTCATTCCGCAGCTTTCGGTCGGTTTGATTATGCTGGTCGGAAATATCATCCTCTTCATCATGGGGTGGATTTCCCTGGGGCGCCAATTTGGCGTGCTGACGCTGTACGGCACGATGATGTATTCCGCGCTGACGGCGCTTTTGGAGCAGGTGTTTCCATCGGTGAAGCCGCTTTCCGATAATGTGCTGCTGAATCTGATTTTCGGCTCACTTCTGATGGGGATCGGCCTCGCCGTTGTGTTTCAGCAGAATGCCTCCACAGGAGGGACGGACATCATCTGTAAGATTCTGAATACTTATCTGCATGTCGAGCTCGGCCGGGCTTTTTTGCTCGTCGATCTCTTCGTCGTGGGACTCAGCGCCTATTTTATTTCCATTGAACGTTCGTTATATGCAGCCGTGGGTATCTATCTGCAAAGTGCAATTTTGGATCATATGATCGCCGGATCGAATCGACGTATTATTATGACGATTATTTCCGAAAAAACGGATGAAATCAACAACTATATCAACGTGCACATGAACCGTGGCTCGACGATTTATCAGGCGCAGGGAGGCTATTCCGGTCAGGAGCGGCCGGTCATCGTAACGGTGGTACATCGGGCGGAGTACATTCAGATTGCGGAGCAGATTAAAAGGACGGATCCGAAAGCTTTTGTGTATATCCACTATGTCAGCGAGGTGTTCGGCGAAGGCTTTACCTATCCGCCTGCACCGAATTTAGAGCAGATGATCGATCATCCAGTACCTTTGAATCATGTAAGTGAGGAAGAATCATGAAGTTAGGAAAAACGCAGCAGATGGTCATTCGTCGGGTGACCTCGGTCGGAGCCTTTGTTCGTTCGAAGGAGGAATTGACGGATCCGGATATTCTCCTGCCAAAAAAATACCTTCGCGCGGAATGGAAGGTGGGCGACGAGATCTCGGTATTTGTCTCGCTGGACAGCGAGGATCGGCCGGTTGCGACGACTCGTATCCCAAAAGTTGAGGTCGGACAGATGGCTCTTTTGCCCGTCGCGGATGTGACGCGAATCGGCGCTTTTGTCGATTGGGGCCTGGAAAAGGATCTGTTTTTGCCGTTCGAAGAGCAGCTGCACCGGGTAAAGCCGAACGAGCTGGTTTTGGTGTATTGCTATTTGGACAAATCGGCGCGAATTGCCTGTACAATGAAAGTAAAAAATCATTTTCCCAAACCCGAAGGACTCAAAGAAAATGATCGCGTCGAGGGGCTTGTCTATTCCACAAATCCCGAAATCGGTGTGTTTGTTCTCGTAGAGGGGAAATATAATGCGCTGCTTCCGAAGGAAGAGATGCAGGGGGCGCTCCGTGTCGGACAGTCTCTTTCGTTTCGCATACAGCGTATTAAGCAGGATGGGAAAATCGATTTGACTCTGCACGCGCGCGCACATGAAAAGCTGGATGAAGACGCTGCGCGTATTTATAAGATGCTGGAGGCAAACCGCGGTTTTCTGCGAATGAATGATCAGAGCAGCCCGGAGGATATCCGGTTGTTGTTCGATATGAGCAAGGCGCAGTTTAAGCGCGCGGTGGGCCGTCTTTTGAAAAACAGACAAATTCGTTTTGAAGCGGATGGTATGAAAATAAACAAGAAGGAGAAAACTCGATGACAGAGTCAAAAACGGATTGGAATGCACCGGTCGCCGAAGTGGAAGGAACGGTCATCACCGAGGCAGAGGTCGAGGCGCTGCTGCATATGATGGGTGAGCATGCGGCGCAGTTTCAGGGAGAAGCCGGCCGCAATCGCCTGAAGGATGAACTGGTTCATCAGGAGCTTCTGGTGCTCGATGCCCGTGAGCGCAAGCTGGACGAGGAGCCGGACTTTCTGGCGCAGCTGGAGGTCCAGAAGAAGCAGCTGCTGCAGCAATATGCACTTCACCGCATCCTGAGCGAGGTTCAGGTGAGCGAGGAAGAGCTTCGGACACACTACGAACAGCACATGAACCGAAACAAGGCGCGCTATCGCTTTAATGCGAATCACATCCTTGTCGACTCAAAGGAGCGCGCGGAGGAGCTGAAAAAGCGTATTGAAGCGGGCGAACGCTTTGAGGACGTTGCGCGGCAGGAATCGTCGTGTCCGTCCTCCAAGCAGGGCGGCAGTCTCGGCGACTTCGAAAGCGGACAGATGGTTGCGGAGTTCGATCAGGCGCTGACCGAGCTGACGCCGGGGACAGTGTCGGATCCGGTAAAGACGGGATTCGGCTATCACCTGATCCGGCTCAATCGCCGCGATGCAATGCCGCAGATGAGCTTTGAGGAAGCGCGGGATGCCGTCGCATCCGAATTGACGCTGATCAAACAGCAGGCTCACTATATGGAGCAGCTTGAGAAGATGGGGAAGAAATACAGCGTGATTAAATACTATGGAGAACACTGATATGACGGACATTTTACAGCTGGAGCCGAGGAAGGTCTTCCAACGCTTCGCACAAATCAATGCGGTGCCCAGGGGCTCGGGCAACGAGCAGGCGATCGGCCGACTCCTTGTGGAAATCGGTCGCTCCATGGGACTGGAGACCCTGCAGGATCAGGCGGGAAATGTGGTCATCCGCAAGCCGGCCGCACCGGGCTATGAAGAGAGGCCGGGCGTGACGCTTCAGGGGCACATGGATATGGTTTGCGAGAAGGACGAGGACAGCACGCACGATTTTTTGCGCGACGGTATCGATATGATCGTCGATAACGGTTGGATTTGCGCGAATAAAACGACGCTCGGCGCAGATGACGGAATTGGTGTTGCAATGGCACTGGCTCTACTCGAGGAGGAGATGCCGCACCCTGCGCTGGATGTGCTGGTAACGACGTCGGAGGAAACCGGAATGGACGGCGCGATCGGGTTAGCGCCCTCTTTTATTCGTACGCCGTATTTGATCAATATCGACTCCGAAGAGGAGGGGTATTTGACGGTTGGCTGTGCGGGCGGCTCGACAGGCCGGATTGAGCTGGATATGGAGCGCGAGGCCGCCCCTGCCCCCGATCGGGTCGTGTATCAGCTGCGCATTGACCGAATGCGCGGCGGGCACTCGGGGATGGAGATTTTAGAGGTGCGGACCAGCGCGCTGAAGACGATGGCGGAATTTCTTCACATGCTCGACGAGGAGATCGCGTTCTCATTGACGGATTTTCATTCCGGGACGAAGCACAATGCCATACCCAATGCCGCGACCGCGGTGATTTCCTGTTCGACCGCCAGAGAAGCCGCCTTGCTCGACGCGATGGAACGCGTCAAGGCGGTATTGATCGATAAGCTTTTCCGCGCGGAGCCCGATGTGCGTTTTTCCTGGGACAGGGTAACCTCCGAGCGCAGTGCGCTGACCGAATCGGCGAAGAAGAAGCTGATCAGCTGCCTGGAGCTGCTGCCGCACGGTGTCTATTCGATGATGCCACAGGAGAAGATGGTCGAGGCGTCGGATAATCTGGCCTCGGCGCATACCGAGGATGCCATCCTGCGTATTTTGATGTCGCTCCGGAGCGGCAACGAAGAAAAGCTTGAGGAATTGCAAAGAAAGATCGCCCACATCGTCGAGACGTTTGACGGGCGTTGTGTTTTTTCCGAGGGATATCCGGCATGGGAATATCGTGAGGAATCGGCGCTTCGGGAGTTGTTTTGCAAAAAATACCGCGAACAGGCCGGAAGAGACCCTGAAATTTTAGTGATTCATGCCGGACTGGAGTGCGGTCTCTTTGCCAGGACGCATCCCGGGGTCGATATGGTTTCCTTTGGCCCGGATGTACACGGGGCGCATACGACGAAGGAGCGCCTCTCGATCGAGTCGGTACAGCGTTCGTATGAATTATTGAAATCGGTTGTCTGTGCTCTGGGCGAGGACGAATAGAAAGTTTGTTTTTCCTATCCGCTTACTTTCGCAAAAGGTGGGTACATGATAGAATAGTACTGATAAAACAAACC
>JAEXCD010000027.1 GCA_023393715.1 Bacillota bacterium | reverse complement strand
GCGGAAGAGCTGCCCTCCTGTCGGTTCGCCGTTTTGTCCGGGCCGTCCCATGCCGAGGAGGTGGTCACCGGGGAACCGACGGCTGTCGTTATTGCCTCGCATGACCAGATGCTCGCCGATCAGCTGCAGAACGTCTTCATGCGCGATACCTTCCGGGTCTATACGGGAACCGACGTCGTCGGCGTCGAGATCGGCGGCGCGGTAAAAAATATTTTGGCGCTGGGCATCGGCATCTGCGACGGCCTTCGCTACGGGGATAACGCCCGGGCAGCTATGGTGACGCGCGGAGTCCACGAAATGGTTCGCTTTGGAACCTTTGTCGGGGGCGAAGCAAAGACGCTGTACGGGCTGGCGGGTCTGGGCGACCTGTTCGTTACGGCGACGAGCCCGCACAGCCGAAACCGCAATGCAGGAGAGCTTTTGGGGCGCGGATATACACTGGCGGAAGCGGAAATTGCCATCGGACAGGTCATTGAGGGAATCGACAGCTGCCGGGCCGTCGTACAGATTGCGGAAGAGAATCAGCTCGATATGCCGATCACCTTTGCTGTATATGAAATGCTGCACGGAACCATTCCGGTTCAGAAAATCGTTTCGGGGCTTATGAAGCGCGAACGGAAAAGTGAGTTTGAAGACAGGGGAGAAGTTCGTGAGAAATAAACAGACCGCCGACACAGCCGGCTCATCGGGGCAGCGCGAATCGAAGAGCGCACCGCGAAAAAAAAATAAACGTGCTGCGAAGCGCCGAAAAACCTTTGTTCTGTTCAGCGCGCTCATACTGGCTCTTTTTCTGTTTGTGTTTTATCGGCATCGGCGACACGAAACCCTAACGATCACACAGACCATCGAGTACCGGGAACAGGTGTCGGGGACGGGCTGCCTGTTTTACAACGAATACGCACCCGATTTTTTGGCAGGGGTAGAAGTAAAATCACCGGCCGTATCCTCGGGAACGAGGGTGAGCGTCGAAACGGGGATCTTGCCGCTCGACAGTGCAGCGGCGCAGCGCGCGCAGCAGGAGATGACGGCGAAGCAGAAGTCGCTTTCCGCACAGCCCGAATCCGTTCGCGGGAAACAGGCCGCGCAGATTCAATACCTGGATCGTGTCATTCAGGCAGGGCAAGTTCTGGCGCCGGGGTCGACGGTCGTGCACTATGCGCTCGACGGCTATGAGCAGCTATGTCAGCCGGAATCGTTGTCTCGGCTGCTGCCCGGCGACCTGTATCGAAACCGGGAGGCGCAGGAATCATCCTCCGTCCCGGGAATCAAATTTGTCGACAATCGTCTCTTTTATCTCGCTGTGGATCTGCCTCGCGCGACGCTGGCCCGGTCGTGGAAGGTCAAGGAGGATTATGTGATTCACCTCAGTGAAGACGTGTCTCTTACAGGCCGGCTGGAATTTGTGAAGACGGCTGACGATAATGCGCAAATACTGGTATTCTCGCTTCGCGAGGGGTATGAAAAAGTACAGGACATCCGGTTTTGCAATGCCGTGATTGAACGGGGCACGAAAACCGCCTTTCTCATCCCGATTCAGTCGGTTTTTTACGAAAATGGAAAGGCCTATTGTTATGCGCTCAGCTCGGATGACGTGGCGCGCAAAACGCAGCTCGATATTCTGGATTCGTCCCTGGACATCCGACAATTTGTCGTTCGTGCGTGGGACGCCGAGGCGCGCGCTCAAAAAGAGGAACGGCAGCTTCGCACTTTTGACCGCGTCTTGCTCAATCCCGAGGGGATTGTAGAAGGAGAGATGTACTGATGGATCTGAGAAAAAACATTGACCTGATTCGACAGAAAATTGAAAAAAGCGCGGCGGTGTTTGGTCATGCTCCCTCGGATATCACTCTGGTTGCCGTCACCAAAACGGTGGAGGTTCCCCTGATTCAGGAGGCTCTGGCCAACGGAATTACGCACGTCGGAGAAAACCGTGTTCAGGAGCTGATTCGAAAGCAGCAAGCCTTTCAGGGTGCGCAGGTACACATGATCGGCCGGCTTCAATCCAACAAAATCCGTCAGCTTCCCGGGCGCGTATCGCTCGTTCAGTCGGTAGACCGGCAATCCCTTCTTCAGGAGATGGAGCGGATCGGCGAACGCGAAAACTTTGTATTCCGATGTCTGCTGGAGATGAATTTAGCTCAGGAGGAGAGCAAGGGCGGAATGCCCGAGGAAGAGCTGCTTCCGACTCTGGAGGCGGTCGAGGCTTGCTCGTGGGTGCGGGTCAGAGGACTCATGACGGTGGCGCCGGCCGCCCAAAATCCGGAGGAGGTACGCTGGGTTTTTCAGAAAATGAGAAAATTATTCGATAAAGCGGCGAAACTCGGTTATAATAATTCCAACATGGAAATCTTATCTATGGGGATGTCCAATGATTTTGGCGTCGCTTTAGAAGAGGGGTCGACGATGGTGCGCATCGGATCCGCAATTTTTGGCCAACGTATTTATCAATGACGAGGAGGAACGATATGGGATTCATGGATAAGGTAAAGAACATGATCGGCATCGAAAAGGATTATTACGATGACGATTACGATGACGACGGTTACTACGACGCTCCGGAGGAGGAGAATACCCGCGAAGAGGATAGCTATAACGAATCCTACACCGAGCCATCGGCGACGCGCACAACGTATTCCGAATCGTCGCACAGCACATCAAGACGCAGCACATCGACGGGCTCGAATGTGGTGAGCATGGCGATGTCCTCCGCAAAGATGAAGATTGTCATTCAGGAGCCGATGAGCTACGACGACGGCCCCAGCGTGCTGGATCACATTATGAGCGGGAAGACCGTTGTCCTGAATTTAGAGATGATGGAAGTAGAAAAGAAGCGCCAGATCTTTGACTTTGTCAGCGGCGGCATTTATTCCTTATCCGGAAACATCCAGAAAGTGACCAAGGACATATTTGTCATTGTTCCAAAGGGCGTTCAGGTCGATGGAAATATTGTTGACAAGATGGCTCAGTCGAGCATCTATCAGTTGTAAGTAAACGCGAACGGGGAACGCTTCTGCATCCCCGTTTTTTATTGGGAAGAGATGGAACCACATGGGAGAACCGACATTGTATAGTAGAAAACGGATCATGAGGTTGATTGGGGCGATTCTTGGCGCGCTCTTTATCATTGCAGCAGACCAGCTCACAAAGGTCTGGGCTGTAACGGCGCTTCGCGACCGTCCGCCGCAGGAAATCATTGGCCGTTTTCTGCAATTCGATTACATTGAAAATCGAGGCGCCGCTTTTGGCATTTTGACGAATCAACGCATTTTCTTTATCGTCCTCACTCTGGCGATCGTCGCTGCGCTGATTTATTTTCTCTTTCGTCAGGGGCTGCAGTCAGCGATCACGACGACGGGCGTTGCGCTCATCATCGGCGGCGCCTTCGGGAATTTCATCGACCGCCTGCTTCAGGGCTATGTCGTCGATTTTATCCGCGTCGATATCGTCTCTTTTTATGAATTTCCCGTTTTCAACGTCGCGGATATCGGCGTGACCGTTGGCTGTGCGTTGTTGTTTGTTTATTTTCTCTGGTTTGACCGGAAAAAGGAGGAGGCGGCATGAGCGTTCACATCGGCAATGACTGGGACGAGATTTTATCGGATCAGTGGTCGCAGCCATATTATCAGGAGCTGCGGAAGCTGTTGCTTGCGGAGTGCCGGCAATATACGGTTTATCCGCCCGTCGACCGCATCTTTTACGCATTACAGAAGGTTTCGTATCAGGACTGCAAGGTCGTCATCCTGGGGCAGGATCCCTACCATGGGCCCAATCAGGCGAACGGTCTTTGCTTTTCCGTCGCCCGCGGAGTCGACATTCCTCCTTCATTGGTCAACATCTATAAGGAGCTGGCCGCTGATCTGGATTGTGCCATCCCAAAGCACGGAGATTTGACAAAGTGGGCGGATCAGGGGATCCTGTTGCTCAACAGCTCCCTGACGGTGCGCGCGCACGCGCCGAACTCCCATGCGCAAATCGGTTGGACCGTTTTAACGGATACGATTATCCGGCGACTTGGCAAACGCGAAAAACCGCTCTGCTTTGTCCTGTGGGGACGGTTTGCGCAAAACAAGCGCGGTCTGATTCAAAACCGGGAAAGCCTCATTCTCGAAGCACCGCATCCCTCTCCGTTGTCGGCGCATCGCGGCTTCTTTGGTTCAAGACCCTTTTCGAAGATCAATCAATTCCTGTCCGCTCACGGGCAGACGCCAATTGACTGGCAAATTGAAGATGATACAGGGCGGGAGAGCGTATGAATTGGATTATCCCCGAACGGGACGACGACTTTGAAGGCGGGCGGATTGACCGCGTTCTTTCGGAGCTGTTGGAGGATGTATCGCGAAGCCAGGTTCAAAAAGCCATTGCCGGGCAAAGGGTTTTAGTCAACGGTCATCCCGTGAAGGCGAAAACACAGGTAAAAGGCGGAGACCATATTTTTATCGATGACCGCGCCTTTGATCTCCAGCCGATTTTACCGGAACGGGTTCCGCTCGACGTGCTGTATGAGGACGAGTATTTGCTCGTGATCAATAAGCCGGCCGGGATGATTGTTCATCCTACGGCCAGCGTTCGAAGCGGAACGCTGGTCAACGCTCTTTTGGCGCGAGAGCACGCTTTGAGCGCCGTGAACGGTTCGGAGCGTCCCGGCATCGTACATCGGCTCGATTCCGATACGACGGGCGCATTGATCGTTGCAAAAAATGACGAAACGCACGTTGCACTCCAAAGACAATTTCAGACACACGAGGTGGAAAAGCACTATTATGCACTTTGCGAGGGCGCTTTTGACGTGGATCACTTTCCCGTCGACCAGCCTATTGGACGAAGCGATTCCGACCGGAAAAAGATGGCCGTTCGCGCCAACGGGCGGCCAGCAAAAAGTGTTCTTACAACGCTGTCTTATAATGAAAAGGCGAGCTTGCTGGATGTCCGTATTCAGACAGGACGAACACATCAAATACGCGTCCACATGGCGTTTGTAAAGCATCCCGTCATCGGGGATCGCCTGTACGGATTTCATAAACAATGGTTTCGGGTCGCCCATCAGCTGCTCCACGCGCACTCCCTCCGTTTTGTCCATCCAAAGACCCATTGTGTGATCGAATGCATCGCACCGATTGACGCGGTGTTTCAGGATGCGCTGAACCGTTTGCAGCTGACCCTTTAATCAAGGCACATGATGTGAAGCATACAAAAAAATAAGAGGAGGCGTATTTTGTTTTCGAAAGTACAAACCTGTCATTTGGACGGATTAACAGGAAGCCTCGTCGATGTAGAAGCGGAAAACCTGAATGGGTTTTCCGCTTTTCATATCGTCGGATTAGCAGGCACGTCGATTCAGGAATCCAAGGAGCGGATTCGCGCGGCACTGTCTTCGCTGTCTTTATCGATGCCGTTGGGGCGAATCGTGGTCAACCTGCTGCCGGGCGAGCAACACAAAAGCGGCGCCTACTGGGACTTGCCGATTCTGGTCGCTTTGCTGGGCTGTATGGGGCTGGTTTCGCCGATGCGTCTGAACGATACGGCGTTTTGGGGCGCGCTTTCGCTAAACGGGGAAATCCGGGGTGTGAGAGGGTCCTTGGCCATGGCGAATGCCTTACTGCAGGCCGGCATACATCGTTTTGTCCTGCCTGCCGAAAACGTAACCGAATGTCGTTTGCTCGAGGGCGTCGAACTGATTCCGGTACACGATGTTCAGGAGCTTTTCCGCTTTCTGAGGGGTGCCGAGTCCATCAAAATCGTCTATGGCAATGGACAACAGGACGGAGTGAAACGAAAGCCCTCCTTCACGGGGGATTACGCCGATATCCGCGGGCAGGCGACGTTAAAGCGCATCCTCGAAATTGCGGCGGCCGGAAAGCATTCACTGCTGCTCATCGGCCCGCCCGGCGTCGGCAAAACAATGGCGATTCGAAGGCTCCCGGGAATCCTGCCGCCGCTGACAAAGCAGGAGAGACAGGAGGCCACGCAGATTGCTTCCGCGTGCGGCCTGCTTCAGGGGGAACAAATTGTTTCGGATCCGCCCTTTCGCATGCCGCACTATACTGTGACCAAAACAGGCCTTATCGGCGGCGGGAGGCCGCTGCAGCCCGGAGAAATTACTCTGGCGCATCACGGCGTCCTTTTTCTGGATGAGCTATTGGAATTTCCAAGGTCCCTTCTCGAATTGCTGCGAACGCCGATGGAAAACGGAACCGTCCTGCTGTCGAAGGGCGGACGGTTCGATGAGTTTCCCTGTGCCTTTCAGCTGATCGCCTGCGCCAATCCCTGCCCCTGCGGCAATGCCGGAAATGCGTTAAAGCACTGCAGCTGCACGGAGACTGAAATCCGGCGATACCGTTCCAAGCTGAGCCATCCCTTTGTAGACCGGATCGACTTGTTCTGGGAGTTGAACGGGCTGCGTGAGGGCGAAGGAAAGGAGGCGGAGAATCGCCCGGAAACACCCGATATGCTCTCCCGCGTAATGGAAGCTCGGGAACGGCAGGAGCATCGTATGAACAAGTGGGGCGTTTTTTATAATGCCCGGATTCCGGATCATGTTCCGGCCGATGCCTTAGCGCTGTCTGCGGGCGCGGAGAAGGCGATTGCGTATTTACGCCAACATGGAAATTTATTTGAACGGGGCGTCCGAAAAACGCTGCTCGTCGCACGAACGATCGCCGATTTGGACGGAGCGGCTCAAATCGGTGAAAAACAAGTGTTTGAGGCATTTCAGTATCGACGCACGCAGGAAAAGTATTGGCCGACTCAGTAAAATCGAATGAAAAGCCGCCGAAAATTTTCATTTTATTGTAGCCAAATTATGAAATCTTATGCTATTATTATGAATTGAATTGCTCTATATCATTTCAGTTGATATAATAAATCGAATCGAAACATCAGGAGGAAACAGAATGATTTCAGCAAACGATCTAAGAAAAGGAACGACATTCGAATACGACAACGATGTCTATCAGATTATCGACTTTCAACACGTCAAACCGGGCAAGGGCGCGGCATTCGTCCGCACCAAGATTCGTTCGGTCATGAACGGCGGCGCGAAGGAGGTTACTTTTAACCCGAACGATAAGTTCCAGGAAGCGCGCATCGATACGAAAGAAATGCAATATTTATACAGCGATGGGCAGCTGTATTACTTCATGGATCCGGAAACCTACGATCAGATGCCGCTGGATCATTCCATCGTCGAAGACGCAATGAAATACATCCGCGAGAACGACAGCGCCATGATTCGTTTCTTCAAGGGCAAGGCATTTGACGTGCAGGCGCCGAATTTTGTGGAATTGGAAGTAACGGAAACCGAGCCGGGCTTTAAGGGCGATACGGCGACGGGTGCAACGAAGCCGGCGACGGTTGAAACCGGTGCGACGGTGAACGTACCGCTGTTTATCAATATCGGCGACGTTATTAAGATTGATACCCGAACGAACGATTATCTTTCGCGCGTCTGATCGGAGGCTGTTATGAAGCGCCCTGAACAACGGGAATGGGCCGTCAAATTAGCCTATCAGACGGAAGCGGCTGCGATGAGCGATGAAGCACTGGAGCAGCTTCTGTTCAATCATGAAATTGAAGACACTTCGGGCTATATCCGGCTGTCTCTGAAGTCCATTATGACGCATCGCGAAGCGATCGATGCGGCCATTAAGCGACACCTGAGCGGCTGGAGCTTTGAGCGCCTCATGCGCATCGATCTGGCTATCCTTCGCGTAGCCGTCAATGAAATGTGCTGCACCCGGACTGCACCGGTGAGCGTCGTCATCAACGAAGCGGTGGAGATGGCCAAGCGCTATTCCAATGAAGATTCCTACCGGTTCATTAACGGCGTTTTGTCGTCGATTTCGAAAACGCCGGAGCCTGTTGCAACGGACGGTGAAAAATGAGTCGTCCGCTCGGCGTAGGGGAATTGACCCGCTATCTCGCTCAGCTTATCAAAATGGACGGCATCCTCAGCCGGGTCGCCGTTGAGGGAGAGGCGATCAACGTGCGCCAAGGCCACTATACCTACTTTGACCTAAAAGACGATGAGGCCATTCTGCACTGTGCGGTCTTTGACCCGCTCGTCGCGGCTATTCCGGTTCGAAACGGAGATCGGTTGATGTGTCAGGGGCGCGTCTCGGTATATGAAGCCGGCGGAAGGTATCAGCTTCATGTAGTGCAGATCCGGCCGCTGGGGCTGGGCGATGAGCTCATACAATTTGAGGCGTTAAAAAGAAGACTGACCGCGGAAGGATTATTTGATCCGGCGCGAAAAAAGCCTCTTCCTGCGCTGCCGAAGCGCATCGGCCTGATTACCTCGCTTCAGGGCGCGGTCGTACACGACTTCCGCAACGAACTGGAACTTCGGTATCCGAATCTTGAGCTCATCCTGGTACACTCTTCGGTTCAGGGCGAAGAGGCTCCGGGGCAGCTGCGCGAGGCACTGAGCCGTCTGCAGGCGCTTGCGCCCGCCCCCGATCTCATCGTTGTTGCGCGGGGCGGCGGCGCAAATGAACATCTGGGCGTGTTTAACGATGAGCTTCTCGTGCGGGCGATTGCCGCATGCCCGATTCCGGTCATCACGGCCATCGGGCACGAGGTCGATACCACTCTCGTCGATTATGCGTCGGACCGACGTGCCTCGACGCCGACGGAAGCCGCGGTTTTTGCCGTACCCGACCTGTCCGAACTGCACTATCAGCTCGATGAGCTGCTGCATTGCGGCCAGGGTGCATTGCTCCGCAAGCTTTACGGTTATCGAAATGAGCTCACCCGCCTGCTCGCGCAGCTTGAGCAAAAGCCAAAGCTGCTCAGGCTGCACCTGTTTCAAATGGATGGGGCTCCGATCGTCGCCGAACGTCAGATTGAGGTTGGCGCGCGTTATCGCCTTGCGTCTAAAGAGACGAGTTATACCGTGTTGATCGAGTCGAACGATTCGGAGGTGAAGTAATGGGGGAGAACGTGAAACAGACATTTCAGGAGCAGCCGGACTTTGATAATCCCGATCTCGAAGCGGGCATGGATCGGCTGCGGCAGATCGTGACACAGATACAGGAGCCCGATCTTTCGCTTGAGCGATCCATCGAATTGATGCAGGAAGCGCAGCGATTGGGCGCGCAGCTTCATCGGCTTTTGAACGAGGCTGAGCTCGTCATCTCTCGGTTGGATGATTCCGGTCTGAAAGAGGTGCTCTGATGCAGGAACACCGATACAGTGATCTTCGTCCGCTGCTGGAAGATAGGATAGCGTTTCATCTGGCGGAGCAGCATGAGCGTTGGATGAACCGTTTTCGTAACGCTCAAATCGACATTCCTTCGCTGTTTCCCGCGCTTTCTTATGCAACAAAGAGCGGCAAGAGGGTTCGTCCGCTGCTGCTGCTCTCCTCCTACTGTGCGTTTGTCGGCGATGACGCGCGCAGGGCGCTGCAGGAAGGGCGCGATACGGCGGTGCTGGATCTTGCTGCTGCGCTTGAAATGATTCATGCCTATTCTTTGGTACACGACGATTTACCGGCCATGGACAATGATGTCCTGCGCCGCGGAGAGCCGACCGTACACGTCCGATTCGGCGAGGGAAACGCCATATTGGCGGGCGATGCCCTTTTGAATCTCGCTTATGAAACGATGCTTGGCGCAATATGCCGCATTCCGGAAGAGCCCTGTCGAAACCGACTGCTACGAGCCGGTGAACAGATCGCCTCCCTTGCCGGTGTTCAGGGCATGATCGGCGGCCAGGTTCTCGATCTGGCATCGGAGGTGCTCGGCGAGCCGGATGTCGTTCGCACCATGGTAGAAATGAAAACCGGCGCTCTGATTTTAGCGGCCTGCCGCGCCGGGGCGATCGCTGCCGGGGCGGAAGCGGAGGCGCGGCAGGCGATTTCGTCCTATGCGCTTCACTTAGGCATTGCTTTTCAGGCACAGGACGATTTGTTCGATCGGGAACAGGATCGTAAAATCGATAAAAAAACGTTGATCCGAACGATGAGTGCCCGCGATGCGGAACAATTTGTTCAGGACGAGTTTCAGAAGGCCTTCAAGGCTCTGAATGGCGTGACGCGTTCCCAGGAGCTCGTCGAGCTTACCCGAGCCTTACAAAAACGTCAATTTTGATAGAGGAGCACTACACATGAAGAAATACAATCGTCAAAGGCTGATCCTCGATCTGATTTCTCAGAAGGAAATCAAAACGCAGGATGAGCTATCCGTTCTTTTGAAGGAGTACGGTGTCAGCGCAACACAGGCAACCATCTCACGCGATATCAAAGAGCTTCGTATTTCCAAGGTTCAAATGGACAGCGGCGAGTACAAGTATACGATTATAGACACCGTACACGATTCGCTGAACGAACGGCTGCAGAAAATTTTTCGCTCCGCCGTCCTCTCGGTCCATTCAAATGGCGATATGATCGTCGTTCAGACCATCGCCTATACGGCAACCGTATGCGGCCTGACCATCACGAATGCAAAGCTCGATGGCATTGCGGGTATTATTACCGGCCACGATACGATATTTATCGCCGTAGAACACAAAGAGCAAATCGATGAAATCATGGAAAATATTAAGGGGATTATGCGATAATGCTCATTCATCTCCGAATTCGAAATTTTGCACTAATTGAACAATGGCAGGTAGATTTCGAAACAGGAGAATCGGTAATGACGGGAGAGACCGGATCGGGAAAAAGTATTTTTGTCGATGCCGTTTCTTTTTTGACCGGTTCGCGCATGGATCGGAAGATACAGCGAAATCCAGATATGCCGACGCTTGTAGAGGCGGCATTTGACGTGGATGAATCGTGTGCCGGACAATGGGAGGAGCTCGGTGTCGAATCCGAGGACGGTCTGTTGGTCGTCAGCCGTCAAATGAATGAGAAGGGCACGCAGGCGCGCATCAATCAGCGCATCGTAACCCAGTCCACGCTGAAACGCGTGATGGAATCTCTGATCGATATCCACTCACAAAATGCACAGTCTCTTTTGTCGGATCGAAAAAATTATCGGGCGCTGCTCGATGAATACGTGGGGGAATCCGCCTCCGCTCTGCAGCAGACGCTTCGGGAGCAGCTGAATCAGCTCCGGGACTGCGATCGTCGGTTAGCGGAATTCGATTTGTCGCCGGAGGAGCGGCAGCGAGAGATGGACTTGCTTCGCTACCAGATCGCGGAGATAGAGGACGCCAACCTTCCGGGAACCGACGAGGCGGCTTTGAATGCGGAATATCGCCTGTTGTCCGGTGCGCTCGACCGAAAAAATGCATTGCAGCGACTTACAGCCCGCCTTTCAGGCGGAAGGGAGCCGATGAAATACGCCCTGCAGTCGATGGCTCAGGAGCTCGATGAGTTCGTCGAGCAGGATGCTTCGCTTAGCGATATACGGGACCTATGCTGGCAAATGCAGGTGGAAGCCGAGTCGCTGCAGGATGATTTGGAACGCTATACCGAAGAAATTCGAATCGACCCGCAGCGGATGGAAGAGCTGGATCTGATTTTTCAGGCATTGCTTCGTTTGAAACGAAAATATGGCGATTCGATTGAGCGCATCCTCCAATTTCAGGCGCAGTGTGAAGCGCGCTTATCGGAATTGAACCACGCGCAGCATCATCGCGAGGAGCTTATGGCCTTAAGGGAGCGCTGCCTGAGCGAGCTTCAAAGCACTGCCGATACATTGACTGCTGAACGGCGTGCGGCTGCAAAGCAGCTGGAAGCGCGTATCCGTCAGGAACTGAGCGAGATGGCGATCCGGCGCCTTTCCTTCGAAATCGCAGTGAGCGATGAGCCGCAAATTGGCGCGAGCGGAAAAGATGCCGTCGATTTTCGGATCTCGACCAACCCCGGAGAGCCGATGCAAAGCGTCAGTGAAGTCGCTTCCGGCGGTGAAATGTCCCGTTTTATGCTGGCGCTGAAAATTGTTTTGGCGCAGGCCTGGAATATTGATACGCTCCTCTTTGATGAAATCGATACGGGCATCAGCGGGCGCACGGCGCAGGTCGTCGGCGAAAAGCTCGCTCGTCTGGCGCGCTCGCGACAGATTATTGTCATCACACATCTGCCGCAGATTGCGGCTCTGGCGGATCACCACTTTCTGATTCAGAAGAGCGTGGTGGAGGGAAGCACGCGATCCGCGGTTATACCATTAAGCGATACACAGCGCATTGAAGAACAGGCGCGTCTGATCGGCGGCGTACAGATTACGGAGCTTACTCGAGAAAGCGCCCGCGAAATGCTGGAGCAGGCGAAGGCGCTGTTTCAGTCGGAAGACGCCCCGCGCGTGAAGAACGGAGGAAGGCAATGAATACACCGGTATCCCCGCAGTCGGAGAATATACTGAAGAGCGAGACCCTGTACGAGGGGCGGATTATTACGCTTCGGATCGAGACCGTCGAGCTGCCTGATATGAAGTATGCGAAACGCGAAATTGTCGATCACATGCGTGGTGTAGGCATCATCGCCGTCAGCGAGCGAAATACGATGTACCTCGTCAGACAGTACCGTGTCGCCGTGAGAAGCAGCATGCTCGAAATTCCGGCGGGATTGGTCGAGGCGGGGGAAGCACCGGCCGATGCCGCGGCACGGGAGCTTCGCGAGGAAATCGGCCTTCGCCCCGAGCACTTGGAATACCTGCTCGACGCCTATGCTTCACCGGGCTTTACAAACGAAAAAATCAGCCTCTTCGTCGCGACGGGCCTCGTCCCGGATCCGCTGCCCGCAGATGAAACCGAATTTATTGAGATCGTAGAGTATCCGATCGACGAATTGTACCAAATGGTTTTGAATTTTGAAATCACGGATGCAAAGACGATTATTGCCATTCAATACGCCTACCGCCGGTTTGTCGAGGGACGTTCATGAACCGTGTAATTGAGCTGGCCATGACGGGCGTCGCGCTCCTGTACACCATTATTTCGCACGAGCTGGCGCATGGATACGTGGCGTTGCTGAATGGGGATGATACGGCGAAAAAAAGAGGACGATTGACATGGAATCCGCTGGCGCACCTCGATCCCGTCGGCGCGCTGTGCCTGTTCCTGTTTCATTTTGGCTGGGCGAAGCCGGTTCCGATCAATCCCTATAATTTTCGTCACCGGATCAGCGGTATGATCACGACTTCCCTGGCGGGGGTAAGCGTCAACCTGATCAGCGCAGCAGCCTGCATTTTCCTTCTGGGGCGCATCCCAAACCCGCCGGAATGGCTGTCTTATCTGCTTCAGATGATCGCGCTGTATGGGGTTGCCTTTTGCGTTTTTAATTTACTGCCCATCCCGCCGCTGGACGGCTCGCGCATTATTCTGGTTTTTTTACCCCGGGAATGGCGCGAATGGGTGGCGCAGCACGAGCGGATCATCTTTCTGGCGGCGCTCGCACTGATCGCCACAGGCATGTTTGATCAGATCATTCGTCCGCTGACGACGCGAATCTTAAACGGAATGATCCGGCTGTTTTATGCAGGATAGGAGTGACGATGCTGCAAGTACGATTAGAACCGTTTTACGGCCCCATGGATCTGCTTCTGGATCTGTTGGATAAGTCAAAAATTGATATTTACGACATCGAAATATCCTCTATCACGGAGCAATTTCTTGAGGCCATGCAGGAGATCGCCGTTTCTTCCGACGAGCTGAGCGATTTCATTCGCATGGCCTCTATTCTCGTATTGATGAAGGCGCGCACGCTTCTGTCGGAGCAGGAGCAGGAGGATGAGGACGACGAGACGCTGAGCCGCGACGAATTGATTCAGCGCCTGCTCGAATATAAAAAATATAAAGCGGCGCTTCCCCGGCTTCGCGCTATGGAGGAAAACGGCCGTTTGCTTCTGGGAAAGCTGCCGGAGGACCTCGCTCCCTATCTCCGCACGCCGGATGAGGAAGAGATCACCGCAGATCCCGTGCTGCTGCATCATCACATGGTACAGGTCATTCAGCGGTTTCTCGAAACACCGGAGCGTACTTTTCAAGTCGACCGGATCTTAAATATTGAGGAATATTCGCTCGAAAAGATGCAGCAGAAAATTCGTGAAAAATTGTCGTCCGGGCAGCGATTTACGTTTTTTGATCTCATGGAAGGGGCTCCTACGAAGCCCCAGGCGATTGTTTTGTTTCTGTCCCTTTTGGAGCTGACCCGATCGAATGAATTGCGTCTGCATCAGGGGCGACGCTGCGAGGGGCTTTGGATCGAGCCCACATTTGTGAAGCAAAAAGGAGAGGGGAGTACCGCGCCATGGACCAACGGGAATTAAAATCCATCATCGAAGGCTTGTTGTATCTGTGGGGCGAACCGCTTCCGTTGTCTGATATCGCACGCGTTTTGGACATTACTCCGACACAGGCGGAAAAGCTTCTTATCGAGATGGGCGATACCTTCGAGCACGAACGGCGCGGATTGCGCCTGCATCGCTTCGGCGACAGCTTTCAGCTGCTGACGCGGACAGAGCATGCCGATTTTTTCTCGAAGCTGATCACGCTTCGCAAGCCTCCGAGGCTTACAAACTCATCGATGGAAACGCTGGCGATTATCGCCTACAAACAGCCGATCACACGAATCGAAGTCGATAATATTCGCGGTGTGAAAAGCGCAAGCTCCTTTGACACCCTGCTTGCGCGCGGTCTGATCGAGGAGGCGGGTCGACTGGATAAAATCGGACGGCCCATTCTCTACAGAACGAGTGAGAAGTTTTTGCGCACCTTTGATCTCGAGTCGCTTTCCCAGTTGCCGGCGGTCGAGGAGCTGGAAATGCTTCTCGCTCAGGAAGAAGAGCATTCCGATGCGGATTAACAAATATATCGCCGCCTGCGGCGTATGCTCCCGCCGCGCCGCGGAAGCATTGGTTTTGGACGGCCGCGTTCAGGTAAACGGTCAGACCGTTGCTTCGCTGACCGCACAGGTTTCAGAGCAGGATGATGTCACCCTAGACGGAAAGACGCTTCGGTTGGCGGAGCGTCAGCTCCTCTACGCCTTTCACAAGCCGGTCAACACGCTGTGCAGTCACGCCGATCCGCATGCCGATTCCTTTATTTACGATTACCTGCCAAAGGATACGCGTCTTTTTTCGATCGGTCGATTGGATTACCAAAGCGAAGGCCTTCTTTTGGTCACTAATGACGGCGCTTTGGCTCAAAGGCTCGCGCATCCCCGTTATGAGACCGAAAAGGAGTACCTCGTCGTCCTCGACCGGGAATTGACTGCTTTGCAGCAGCAGGAGCTTTGCTCCGGAATTCTCCTGGAAGGGGAGCGGCTGCGCTTTGACCGGCTCGTCGCGGATCACCCGGACGGCTCCGATCCGTATCTGCTCGATTCGTGGCCTCCGACAAAAAATCAGTTTTGCTACCGCGGCGTGCTCCATGAGGGAAAGAAGCGAGAAATTCGAAGAATGATGGCCTACTGTGGTCGTACCGTAGAACGGCTCATTCGTATTCGTATTGCCGGTCTGTGGCTCTGCGGCCTTCGACCGGGCGCGTATCGCCTGCTCTCGGAGCAGGAGAAGGAGCGTTTATATCGATGAAAAAGATGAAACGCGTCGCCGTGATCGGCATGGGCGCATCGGGATGCATGGCCGCAGTCTCGGCGGCGGAGCACGGTGCGTCGGTCGAGCTCTTTGAACGCAATGAAAAAATCGGTAAAAAAATCTATATTACGGGAAAAGGAAGGTGCAATGTCACCAATGCGACGCCGATGCCCGAGTTTTTAGACGGTATTGTGCGGAATAGAAAGTTTTTGCTCAGCGCCTTTCATGCTTTTTCCAATCAGGATCTGATCGAATTTCTGGAACGCGAAGGGCTCCCTCTAAAAACCGAACGCGGGGCGCGCGTGTTTCCCGCTTCCGACCACGCAAGCGACGTCAACAAAACTCTGGAGCGAGCGCTTATACGGCGCGGGGTCGTCCTGCACTACCACGGTCGCGTGTCGGAGATCGTCAGGTCGGGAGCCCGTTTTTTCCTGCGCTTCACACAGGGCGGGCGCACCGACGAATTTGACTGCGTCATTGTCTGCTGCGGCGGGCTGAGCTACCCGCTCACCGGCTCGACCGGAGACGGCTATCGGTTTGCCGAAGCCTTTGGGCATACTGTTCAGCCCTGCACGCCCTCTCTTGTCGCATTCAAACTCAAAGAAGAATGGATTGCCGAGTGGGAGGGTCTGAGCTTGAAAAATGTCGCGCTGCGCGTTCGCTGCGGCAAAAGCATGACTCAGGAGATCGGCGAGCTCCTGTTTACGCGGGATGGCATTTCGGGGCCCCTGGTGCTGAGCGCATCCGCACGCATCAGCGGTAGAGAAGAGGAGGTGCAGTGCGTGGAGATCGATTGGAAGCCGGGAATGAGCGACGATGCGCTTGCAGCAAAAATCCGGCGCTTCCGCGAGGAAGGGCCGAACCGGCAGCTCAAAACGCTTCTCGAATCCATGCTGCCCAAACGGGCGGTGCAGCGCATGTCCTGCTGCGCGTCCCTGCCGCTGCTTCAGCCGCTTCATCAGCTGACGAAGGAGCAGCTGAACCGTTTATGCCATATATTGAAGCATTTCCCGCTGACGCTGCATAGACTGGGCGGATTTAATGAAGCCGTGGTGACGAGAGGCGGCGTTTGCGTAAAGGAGGTTCAGCCCTCGACCATGGAATCAAAATACGAAAAAGGGCTCTTTTTCGCCGGCGAATTATTGGACGTCGACGGCTTTACGGGGGGCTATAATTTACAGATTGCATTTTCGACCGGATGGCTTGCGGGCCGTTCGGCGGCTCAAGAGGAGGAAATTGATGGCTAACTACTCCATCGCCATAGATGGCCCGTCAGGCGCCGGAAAGAGTACGATTGCAAAACGCCTGGCACAGGAACTGGAATTTGAATACCTCGATACCGGTGCGATGTATCGCGCTATTACACTCTATGTTTTGGAGCACGGCGTTGATCCCGACGACGAAGCGGCGGTTTGCGGCGTACTCGACGAGATCGACCTTTCGATTCGCGGCAGCCGTGTGCTGCTCAACGGAACGGACGTCTCGGAAAAAATCCGGAGTCAGCTCGTGACAACCGCCGTGAGTCCGGTGTCGAGCTATCGGGCGGTACGCGAGCGGATGGTCGCGATGCAGCGCGAAGCGTGCCACGGATGCAATGTCATCCTGGACGGGCGCGATATCGGCACTACGGTTTTGCCGGATGCCTCCCTGAAATTCTACCTGACGGCTTCAGCGCAGGAGCGGGCATTTCGGCGCCTGCACGATCAGAAAAACAAATCGTCGAATACATACGAGGAGGTGCTCGCCGACATCCTCCGTCGGGATCGCTACGATTCTTCGAGAGATATTTCTCCGCTTCGAAAGGCAGAGGATGCGGTCGAAATTGATTCAACCGACATGAGCATCGACGAGGTTCTGACATTCATGAAGCAGAAATGGGAGGAACGGGTTCATGTTTTATAAGGTTATTCGCTT
>JAEXCD010000093.1 GCA_023393715.1 Bacillota bacterium | reverse complement strand
CGGAATAGCAACGGTGGATAAAATAAAAAAGACGCTTTCCGAACAGGGGAAGCGTCTTTTTTGTCGCGCGTTTGATTTTGCGCAGGCCGTGTTTTTTCCGGCTGCAGAAAATCTCAGGGAAGTGTGGCGAGCAGCTCGCTGAGCAGATCAGCGCCGTTCAGCACGGTATCCGGCACAACGCCGGCGGCCTTCTGGAGTGAGGACGAGGCGGGGTCGATCGCGACGCCCGTGCGCAGGGCGACGACGTAGCCCGAGTGAGGCAGCTCAAGCAGGAACGGCGGCAGATTCCAACCGGTTCCGGCAGTGGGCTGTCCTGCGATCGTGCAGAGTTTTGACTGCGCGCAGAAGCTGGCGAAGGTCTCGCATGAGCCGCCGGTCTGGGAATCGACCAGGAGAATGACCGATCCCGTAAAGGGAGCAGCGCCCGGATTTTTTGGAACGGAAAAGGTCATTTTCTTGCCATAGGTCATTTCGGCGAGGTCGGACTGGAGCTGTTGGGGCAGCAGCATGGAAACCGCCTCGCGCGTGTCCTGAAGGTCGAATTCCGTCAGCTTTTCCTGCGTCGATAGGTGGTCGACAAAGGAATCGAAGCCGCCCTTAAAGTATATGGTAGAGGAAACGCCTACGTCGATCGGCGCAAAAAGAGGAACGAGATCCTCGCTCCAGTAGAGGTCGGACAGACCGGCTTTGCCGCGCAGATCGATGACGAGAACCGAGGACGCGGCTGCCTGCTGTGCCAGCTCCTTCAGCGTGTCGCGATGTGCCCCGACACAGGAATCGCGAAAATCCAGCCCCGAAAGGACGGCGATATTGCCGTTGTGATAATAATTGAGATAGGGGGAGGAGGGAGCGATATGCTCCTCCAGCGCAGCGGGCAATCCGCTCGGCGCGAGCGCTTGAGCCGTTTTTTGCTCGGAGGACGCCTCCTTTTTCTTTTCGGAAGAGGGCGCAGTAAAGGGAAGCGCCGTCAGGAGACGCCGGTATCGATCCATGGTGCGCGCTGTGCTGAGTATGTGCGCGTAAGGGGAATCGGCCTCAAAATAGCCCTGTCCGACCGATGATTTCAGTGAATAGTATTCGACCGGCGAGAGAACGCGCGAAGCGGAATCGCCCAACAGAGCGACGAGCTCCTGCAGCGCGTTGTAAAAATCGAGGTCTGTGGAGGCCTGAATCGCCTTTTCGGCGAGCGCTGCGGCATCGGCTTCGTAGGTGTCTGCGGCCAATCCCGGGGCATTGATTTTTGGGACGGTCTGTTCGATGGTGCGGCGAAGCAGATCGACATCGCTCTGGCGTTCTGCAGAGGTGAGCTCGCGCCCCGCGGTGTCGGAGACCAGCAGATGCGTGCCGATGGCCGTATTGGCCTCCTCGCGAATATGGGGAATGGACGTCAGCGTGTCCGAGAGGACGTTTCGCCGAATCCATCGCCAGGCGAAGACCGCTGCGGTCAAGCTGCAGGCGAGGCAGAGGAAGACAAGAATGCGCCGGTGGCGGCGCCGTCTGCGAAGGATGTCTTTTGCCTTTCGTTTTTGCTCCTGACGCCTCCGCGAGGCTTCGATTCGCTGCTGCAGCGTCTGGTCAGGGCGCGAGGCATCGATTCGCCGCCTCGTCTGCTCGGGGCGCGCTGCCGCGGCGAGGCTGGGACGGCCGGAGACCGCCTTTTTCTTTGCCGATGCAGGCGTCTGGGCGGCTCTCCTGGAAGCGCCCGCCTGTTTTTTTTCTGAAGATGATGTATGCGTGCGGCGCCTGGCGTGCTGTGTCGGAGCCGGCCGCCGTGAATGAGATGATTTCATGAGCACTCCTTTTCCAGATTGATTTAATGATATCAGATTCATGCAGGAGTGTCCTCTGTTTCATGCAGGAGAGCTCTCTGTTTATTGTGAGGGCGTTCGGGTAAAAGTAAAACATAGAATCCGATGGAGGATTCCGAAAAAAACACAGGAAAGGTGAGGAAAAAGGATGAAGCTTTTTGATGCAATGAATCAGCAGGTTACCATGGAACTGGAATCCGCATATATTTATCGCCAGATGGCATCGTGGTGCGTCGATCAGGAAATGCCCGGAATGGCGCACTTTATGGAAAAACAGGCAGAGGAAGAGGTGGAGCACGCGAACAGATTCGCGCATTTTCTTCAGGAGGTAGGTCATGCGGTGACCTATCTGCCCATTGATCCGGGAAAGAAGGATTTCAGCGGTTTTCTGGATGTTTTTGAAAAAGCGCTCAGGCACGAGCAGAAGGTGACGAAGAGCATTCGCGATCTCGCAGAGCTGGCAGCGAAGGAAAAGGAGCGCCGGGCGACGTCGATCCTGCAAAGCTTTATCGATGAGCAGGTGGAGGAGGAAGCCAATTTCTCCGCGCTCGTCACACGCTTAAAGAGAATTGACGGGAGCTGGAGCGGCCTGTATCTGCTGGACAGCGAGCTGGCCAGAAGATAAAAATTCGAAGCAAAACGGGAGCAAAAAGAGGAAAGGCTTGCCTTTCCTCTTTTTTATGTGAGAAACAGGGAGCAAAAAGCAAGCGAAACAGTCATTTCAGGCAAACGCACACCGCACGGCGGATTCGGGGAAATCCATTCCACAAGCCTTTCCATTCTTCGAAAAGCATGATATACTGTTTCCATGGATTTGTAATTTCATGTCGTTTCGCTTGATTTATTGATCTGGCGGGCTGTGTCTGATATAAAGAGCGAACATGATGCGGGATGAGGAGGCAGAAAGTGATTGAAAAGCGTGTAAAGTTAGTCAATGAGGTAGGATTGCATGCGCGGCCGGCGTCGATTTTTATTATGGAAGCCGTGAAGTTTGTTTCGGACATTTTTGTCGAAAAGGACGACAAAATTTATAATGCGAAGTCCATCATGAGCATTTTGAGCATGGGTGCTTCGAAGGGAGAGACGATCACGATCCGCGCAGAGGGGGAAGATGCGCAGGAAGCAGTCGACACATTAGCGGAGCTGGTGCAGACCAAGTTAGGTGAATACTAAGCCTGCGTCCAATGAGAACCGACTGAAGCTCGGTTCTTTTTTTGTGGGGGCGAAAGTGGAATCGGTATGATAGAATAAACAGAACGAAGTGTGCCGAAGGTGGTGGAGTATGGGCTTTTTTCAAAAATTAGGTCGGTTGTTGTCGACATTCCGCGCAACGGATGTAATCGACATCATCGTCATCGCATTTATTGTGTATTATATCGTTCTTTTGGTAAAAGAAACGCGTGCGGAGCAGCTGATTAAGGGCTTTTTTGCATTGCTGATTCTGGCGCAGATGAGCGATTGGCTTAATTTGCATACGGTGAACTGGCTCATTTCCAATTTGCTGACCGTGGGTCTGATTTTGGTCATCGTTGTGTTTCAGCCCGAGCTGCGCCGCGCATTTGAACGTTTGGGCCGCTCGCAGAGGAAACTGACCTCGCTCGTCCGGCAGCGCGATGAAGAGACCAAAAATCGAAGCTCGGAGCTCATTCAGGCGATGAGCTCGCTGGCGAGACAGAAAATCGGTGCGTTAGTCGTTCTGGAACGGACGATCGGCCTGAACGACATTGTCGAAACGGGAACGGAAATCAACGGACTCGTTTCGGCGGAGCTTCTGATCAATATCTTTATCCCGAATACTCCGCTGCACGATGGCGCGGTCATTATACGCGAGGATCAGATTCGCGCAGCCGGATGCTTTTTGCCGCTCACGGAAAATTCGACGCTGTCGAGGGAGCTGGGAACGAGACACCGCGCGGCGCTCGGAATCAGCGAACGCTCCGACGCGCTGGTCATCGTCGTATCCGAGGAAACCGGCACGATTTCGGTGTGTCAGAACGGACAGATTTCGCGCCGCATGGATGAAAAAACGTTAAATGAGGTGCTGATGGAGTTCTTCTCCGAGGATCATTCCTTCGGTGTGATCGCCGACTTTTTCACGCGAAAGGGGGAGAAGCATGAAGCGACTGAAGAATAACTGGCAATGGAAGCTGACGTCGCTTCTGATCGGCTTTTTTCTATGGAGCTATGTAATGGGCGAAGTAAATCCCAGTCAGAGCATGGTGGTTCGCGACGTCACCTTTACGGTAGAAAATGAGGACCGGCTTGTGGATCGGGATCTCGTTCTGACGGGATATCAGCCGCAGACCGTTAATGTTCCGGTTTCCGGGAAGAGAAACACCCTGGGCGCGTTAAATCATTCCGGAGTGCAGGCCATTATTGATGTGGGCGAGCTGAAGGAAGGCGCCAACACCGTGGCGATTCGGTATGAATTACCGGATGGCATCTATCTCGGCACCAATACGACGGATTCCGTACAGGTCACGGTTGAAAAAATCATCAGCCGGGAGGTGCCGGTTCAGGTGAAGATGCAGGGCGATTTGGCGACGGATTACGTCTACGACAGCATGACGACG
>JAEXCD010000053.1 GCA_023393715.1 Bacillota bacterium | reverse complement strand
CCGTTCATCCGATGTACTGTGCAAGGAAATTGCCAGATTGATCGGCAGCCCCTCCTCCGCCAGCATATCGATCCGATCCGTCAGCCCGCAGGTCGACAGCGTGATGGAGCGGAGGCTGAGATTTTTCCCAAGCGGATCGCTGACCAGACGGAGAAAACGCATCACCTCATCGTAGTTATCCAGCGGCTCGCCAATCCCCATAAGCACAATGTTGTCGATCCTGCATCCGGTTTCGCGTTCGACGACGTAAATCTCCGCCAAAATCTCCTCTGCCTGTAAATTTCGAACAAAGGCTGCCTTTGTCGACGCGCAGAATTTGCAGCCCATCCGGCAGCCGATCTGCGTCGAAACACAAAGCGTGTTGCGATCCTCATAGGGCATAAAGACCGTCTCGATGATCGCCTCTCCCTCCATCTTCAGGAGAAATTTCTTCGTGCCGTCGAGCTGCGACTGCCGGACATAAACGACCTCCGCCGTGCGAATCGGCCGGTTGGCCAACGCGTCGCGCAAAGTCTTTGGCAGCACCTGCGCTTCGGACAAAAGGAGCTTGCGCTCCGCGTGAAAGAAGCGGAACAGCTGCCGTGCGCGAAAGGCGGGATAGCCGAGCTGCTTCATGAGCGACGTCAATTCCGAAACCGATAGTGCATTTAATGCTCGCTGCATTGCGCCTCCTCTCCTGCCCGGAAACGAACGACATAAAATCCATCGCAGTTATCCTCCAACGGCGAAAAGCAGCGCTCCATTCGTCCCCGGAACGGTTCTTTGCTCCATCCCGTATGCTCCTCCAGCCACAGCGCCTGGTCTTCATTTTCTTCCTTTGTCAGCGTACAGGTGCTGTAAACCAGCCGTCCGCCGGGCCGGACATAGCGGATGGCGTTCGTCAGAATCGATCGCTGTAATTCGGCCAGAGCTGCGATATCCTCCGCCCTTCGGTTCCAACGAATATCCGGCTTGCGGCGCAGCAGCCCGAGACCGGAGCATGGCGCATCGACCAATACGACGTCAAACGCCCGCTCCCAATCCTCGTGAAACACCGTCGCATCGCGAACTGTTGTTACGACATTGGTAAGTCTCATCCGGCGAAGATTTTCCTCAATGGACTGACGTTTCTTTTCCTGCAGATCGTTTGCGACGATCCGCGCCTGAGGCATCAGCGACGCCATGACACAGGATTTGGATCCCGGTGCGGCGCATAAATCGAGAACGTGCCCGGCATCTGCCGACACCGCCGCCTCGGCCGCACAGATGCTGGGCGGCGACTGCACGGTAACGCGTCCCTCCCGGAAAGCGCGGCTCTCCGTGACGGTTCCGCCCTGTACGACGAGCGCATAGCGGCTCATTTCGCTCTCTTTTGTTTCAATGCCCTCTTCGCGTAATTCGCTGCACACCTCCTCGCGGCTTCCCTTTTGAGGCAGCGCAAAGAGGCACAGCGGTGCGGGCGTATTATTTTGTTTTGCCAGCTCCTCAAGCTGCTCCTCGGGATATCGGGAACGCAGCGTCTCTAAAATCCACCTGGGATGCGAGTAACGGAGCGAGATCCGATCCATCGCATCCAGCTCCGCCGGAAGCGCGAGCTGATCGCGCTTCCGATCGAGCGCGCGCAGAATCGCATTGGCAAAGCCTCCGGCCTGAGGAAGCCGCCTGCGCACAACGGACACGGCCTCATTTACAGCTGCGTGCGTCGGCGTGTGGAGAAAGAATAATTCGAATGCACCTGTTCGCAGCGCACTGCGAAGCAGCGGCTGCATTGACGAAACCGGACGCGAGGAGACCCGATCGATCAGATAATCGAGATACATTCGATTCTCTAAAACCCCATATACCAGCTCTCTCAGAAATCGGCGATCCCGCTCGTCCAAAGCCCGCGCCTGGCGCTGAACGGCCTTCTGTGAAAAATCACCGCCGCGTTCCACGTCGATCAGCGCGTCCACAGCCAGCTGTCGCGCGGAGGGCGTCTTCCTCAGTTGTGCTTTCATCACATTGCCTCGCGGGAGAAATTTGCTCCGATCTCCAGTCGATTCCCCCGCAGATAATCGGATACCGGCATCGCCTTGCGGTTGGGCGCCTGAATCACATCGATGACAAACGACGCGTCCGCGCAGTTGACTGCAATTCCCTCTGCATCACTCCGCCACACCTCTCCGTTTGCCGCACCGCTCCTGCGCGCCCCCAGATGCGCCCGGTGTACCTTGTAGACCTGTCCCTGCCACACAAACCAGGCGCCCGGCCAGCCGCGCAGGGCGCGTACCTGATCGAGAAGACGGCGGCCTTTGCCCTCAAAATCGAGCTGTCCGTCGCTCTTTTCAATCTTGGCTGCGAAGGTGACGCCGTCCTTCGGCTGCTCCTGCGCCGCAGAAAGCCGTTCCGGCCAATGCCTCAGCGTATCGAGCAAAAGCTCTGCCGCCATCTCCGAGAGGCGCTGCGTCAGCGATTCGATGTCGTCCTCCGGTTCGATGCGTGTGCGGCGCGTGTCGAGCATGGGCCCGGCGTCCATCTCTCGCTCGATCAGCATAGAGGTCAGACCCGTTTCATCTGCTCCGTCGAGCATGGCGCGCTGAATCGGCGCTGCACCGCGGTACTCGGGAAGCAGACTTCCGTGAATATTGACGATGCGATGATGAAAATGCGTCAAATACGGTTTTCCGATCATCTGCCCGTATGCGATCACGACGAGGAGATCGGGGCGGAGCGCTTCAATCTTTTCAAAGACATCCGGCTGATTAAGCTTTTCCGGCGTAAGAACCGGTAAATGCCGCGATAATGCGGCTTCCTTTACCGGAGTGGGTGAAAATTTATTTCGGGATCGCTTTCGGTCCGGCTGTGAGACGACCAGACACACCTCCATATCCTCTGCATCGCTGAGTGCAAGAAGTGAGGGCACTGCGAAGTCCGGCGTCCCCATAAAGACAATTCTCATTCGACCTCCTCACCGTCCTCCGCTTCGTCCTCGGGCAGCAGATGATTTTTTTGAAGATATGCGACCATTTCCGGCGTAGGCGACTCCATATCGATGACTTCCTCCACGCGATCCCGGAACAGGACGCCGTCCAGATGGTCGATTTCATGGCAGATGCAGCGCGCAAAAAGCGCCTCCGCTTCCACGCGCTTCGTCTGTCCGGTCTCATCCAGATATTCGCATACAACGCGCGCCGGGCGACGAACCGTTCCGTTAAATCCGGGAATGGATAAGCAGCCCTCGATGCTCAGCTGCTGCTCCTCTGAGGCCTCGACGATCCGCGGATTCACCATTTTGTAAGGTCCTTCCCCCACATCGATGACAATCACACGGCGCAGAATACCGACCTGAGGCGCCGCGAGCCCCACGCCATTATCCTCATACATCGTTTCCAGCATATCGTCCAGAAGGGTACGGATCCGTTCACTGACCTCATTGACCGGCTTTGCCGTCTTTCGAAGCAGCGGATCCCCCTCCGTTCTCAGTTCTCTCAGTGCCATGCGCACCTCCTCTCATTTCGCCTAATAGACCGATCTCGGATCCATTGTCACCACGATGTTGAGCGACGGACCGGTCGGAAATTTTTTCATCAGGTATCGTCCGATCCGGCGAAGCAGTATGCGGTCGGCGCTTCGCAGCGAAATCCCGAATCGGTATTTTCGGTCGATGCGTTCGATCACCGCCGGAGCCGGCCCCTGCATCCCAAAAGGATTCTCCTGCGCGCTCTGGATTTTCATCAAAGCGTCGCGGATGTCGATGCACTTTTCCCAACAGGCGCGCCGGTCTGCACCGCTGATTCCGACATGCAGCTCTGTGGTAAGGGGCGGCTGCGCGTTCGCCTGCCGCACCGCCATTTCCTTTTTGTAAAACAAATCGACATCATGCGATACGGCACAGCGAATCGCATAGTGATCCGGTTTGTACGTCTGAATAAAGACATGCCCCGCTTTTGCTCCGCGGCCTGCCCGGCCGGACACCTGTGTAAAAAGCTGGAACGCCCGTTCGCAGGCACGAAAATCGGGCAAATTCAGCGTCAGATCGGCAGCCATGATCCCAACCACGGTAACATTCGGAAAATCCAGTCCCTTGGCGATCATCTGCGTTCCGATCAGAATATCGATCCCGCCGCGCTGCATTTGGTCATAGACCTGCTCATAAGCGCCTTTGACATGCATCGTATCCGCGTCCGCCCGTCGGATGACGGCATGGGGAAACAGCTGCACCGCTTCCTCCTCCAGCTGCTCCGTCCCCGCGCCGAACTCTCTGACGGCGTCGCTTCCGCACTGCGGGCATTTGCGGGTATGCGCCCGCTGCCGGCCGCAATAATGGCAGATGAGCCGGTCCCGGTGCTTGTGATAGGTCATCGCCACATCGCAGGCCTCGCATCGATAAACGTAACCGCAGGAGCGGCAAAAAACATACGAGGTGTGTCCCCGTTTGTTCAAAAAGAGGATGACCTGCTCCTTGCGCGAGAGCGCCTCCGCGATCGCCTCCCGCAGCGCGGCGGAAAACATCGATCGATTGTTGGCCTTCAGCTCCTCGCGCATATCGACCACATGAATCTCCGGCATCGCGCCGCTTCCTGCGCGCTGTGCTAAATTAAGCCGCCGCCAGTCACCCTGTTCGACGCGATACAGGCTGTCGAGCGAGGGCGTCGCCGAGCCCAAAATCAGGGGACAGCCGTGGTAATCGCTTCGGATGCGCGCGATATCGTGCGCATGATATTTCGGATTCTGTTCACTGTAGTAGCTTTGTTCATGCTCTTCGTCGATCACGATCAGTCCCAGCCTGGAAAACGGCGCAAAGATCGCGCTTCGGGCGCCGATCGCAATAGATACCTCGCCGGATGCAATGCGCGCCCACTCCTCGGCGCGCTGTGCCGGCGTCAGTCTCGAGTGCAGAACGGCGATCCGATCGCCGAACCGTCCCTGAAAGCGCGCAATCGTCTGCGGTGTGAGCGATATTTCGGGAACTAAGATAATAACCTCTTTCCCTTCCCGGAGCACGGCTTCTGCGAGCTGCAGATAAATTTCGGTCTTTCCGGATCCGGTAACGCCGCAGAGTAAAAAAGTCTCGCGGCTTCCGTGAACCTGTTCAAATACGCGTTGCTGTTCCGCGCTGAGCGCGCGGCGCTCGTATGCGGACACCGTTCGGGGCGCTCGGCGCCGAATGCGCTGCGTTTCCCGAACAATCCAGCCTTTTTTCTCAAGCGAGGCCAGTGTCGCCGTCGAGGCGCCGCTTTGCCGAAGCAGCTCGGTTCGCTCCAGCATCTCCGCATTTTTAAGCGCATCGAGCGCCTTTATCTGGCGAAGCGCATTCGGCGCACATTGCGCGGCTTTTCCTGAATCGGTCACACGGTAGTACTGCTTTGTCTTGGGCGACAGCGTCTCCGCCGCTCTGGGAGGCAGCACGACGCTGAACGCGGAGGTATAATCGGACAACGCCTGCTCCGCCAGAAAATGCGCGATGCGAATGGCCTCTTCGCCGATTACCGGTTCTTCATCGAGACAGGCGACGATTTCCTTCTCATCGGTTCCCTGAGGCGGCGCTTCCGTCGTAATTTGGAGAACCAAAGCCAAAAGCAGCCGATTGCCGCGCCCGAAGGGGACGCGCACGCGCATCCCGATCTGAACGCAGCCCGACAGGCGCTGCGGAATGGAATACGTAAAGAGCTGATCCGTCACCCGCGTTCCCGACAACACGACCAACTTTGCGTACTGTTTCATTTGAGCAGATCGAGAATGCGATCCGCAATCTCCTCCTTCGACATCATCGGCACCTCGACAGCGCCCCCCGCCGACAAAATGGTGACGGCGTTTGTCTCGCCGTCAAAGCCGACTCCGGGACGGCTGACGTCGTTGCAGATGATGTAATCGAGATTTTTCCTCTTCAGCTTTTTTACGGCATTTTCGAGCAAATCGTGCGTCTCTGCGGCGAAGCCGATCAGCACACGCTCACCCTTATCCTTCCCGACGTCTGCTAAAATATCTGCATTTTCCTTCAGCTCCAGCGTCGCTAAGGATTCGCCGCTGTCCTTCTTGATTTTGTGGTCGGCGCAGCGAAGCGGCGCGTAGTCGCTTGGCGCCGCCGCCATGACCAGCGCGTCGAAGGAAGGCAGCGCCCTCTTCACCGCCTGATGCAGTTCCTCCGTCGAGTTGATCCGTTCCGCCTTCACGCCCTTTGGCACCTCGACCTGAAGCGGCCCGTGAATCAGGAGGACCTCCGCACCGCGCTTCGCCGCACGCCTTGCGATGGCAACGCCCTGACGGCCGCTCGAATCATTGGTGATAAAACGAACGGGATCGATGCGTTCCCTTGTCGGCCCCGCTGTCACCAGTATTTTCCTGCCCTGCAGATCCTGCTCCGTAAAAAAGCTGTCCAATACGTCGAAGAGTTCCTCCGCCTCGGGCATTCTTCCATCGCCCACCTCGTTGCAGGCGAGCCACCCGCTCCCCGGCTCGACAATCCGAAAATTGCGTTTCCGCAGAATGTCCAAATTCGCCTGTGTCGCCGGATTTTGATACATGACGACATTCATCGCCGGACAGATAATCACCGGACAGGTCGCCGCCAGCACCGCCGCCGTTAAAAGATCGTCGGCAATGCCATGCGCCAGCTTGGCGATGACATCGGCGCTCGCCGGGGCAATCATCATTACTTCATTGCGGCGTCCCAACACGATATGCGGAATCTCGCCGTGATCAAGCGTAAAGGTGTCGTCGTACACGCGGTTTTTCGACATGGTTTCAAAGGTCATCGGCTGAATGAATTGCTTCGCGCCCTGTGTCATGACGACCTCAGTCATTGCGCCTGCTTTATTTAATTGCGATAGCAGGGAAAGCGTCTTATAAATCGCGATCCCGCCGGATACGCCGATCAGAATCCGTTTCCCATTCAGTGCGCCGCTCATTTTATTCCTCCGCCTCGCTCTGCTTTACAACCTGTCCGGCCATAATTTCATCCAACGCAAGCGTAACCGGCTTGGCCGCCCGGGACAGAACCTTCGGCTCGGAATGGTCGACGAGGCGGCGTGCGCGCTTCATGACCATGACGCAGATTTCATAACGGCTGGGGCTGATTTCAGAAAGTTCTTTGAATGACGGATTGATCATGGAATTCCCTCCAATAGCTTTGAATTAGGTTTGAGTCGATGCGCTGATTTTCCGCATCGATAATCTTTGAAATGGTTTCGGCGCAGGTGCCGACTTCATCGTTGACGACTGCATAATTGTAGTCGTGCAGCATGGCGATTTCTTTTTCCGCATTTTTCAGGCGCAGGGCGATTTCACTCTCCTGCTCGGTGGCGCGATGGCGGATGCGATCCTCCAAATCGTGCAGCTTGGGAGGCAGCAGAAAAATGAAAACCCCCTCGCTTGAATTTCGCTTGACCTGCATCGCCCCCTGGACGTCGATTTCCAGAATGACGTCGTGGCCCTCCTCCAATTTCTGTTCCACAAAATCGCGCGGTGTTCCGTAATAATTTCCATGAACCTGTGCGAACTCGATGAGTCGGTTGTCGTCGATCAACGCATTGAATTCGTCGACGGAATAGAAATAATAATTTTCCCCATTGACCTCAGCAGGTCTCTTCTTCCTCGTCGTCGCCGAGATGCTCAGCGTGAGATCCGGGCGGCGCCGCATCAGCTCTGCGCACACCGTGCCCTTGCCGACGCCGGACGGGCCGGATATTACGATCAAATGTCCTTGCCTTCTCAATAGTCTTTCCTCCTCGATGCCTGCTACTCGATGTTCTGGATCTGCTCGCGCAGCTGTTCAATCAGCGCTTTCATTTCGACGCACGAGTTCGTCAACGCGATATCGTTTGATTTTGAGCTCATGGTGTTGACCTCGCGGTTCATCTCCTGAATCAGAAAGTCCAGGGTTTTGCCGACGGCGCGGCTGCTCTCCAGGAGCTTGGCAAATTCCCTGAGATGACTGGCCAAACGCACCATTTCCTCATCGATATCCGACTTCTGGGCGTAGAGCGCAATATCGTTCGCCAAAACCGCTTCATCGACGTGCGCCGCATTTTCAAGCAGCCGGGCGACATTCGCCTTCATCCTCTGAAATTCGTCCTGAACCAGCTCCGGCGCTCTCTGCCGGACGGCGGCGAGATGCGTTTCAAGCCGGGCGCATTTCTCTTTGAGGCTTTGCGCCAGCCGTTCTCCCTCGGCGCGGCGCATCGCACACAGGTGCTCCAACGCCTGATCCTCAACCGACAGGAGATCCTGCAAGAGCTGTTCCTCATCAGTGACCGGCTTCGTGCGCTCCAGCACGCCATCGATGGACAGCAGATCGCTCAGCGTCACCGTGCCCGTCATGCCCAGGCGCACACGGGCCTCCTCCGCCTGCCTTTGGAGACGCTCCAGAACGTCGATGCGAAGGTCGATCTGCGGCGTCATCTCCGCAGACTGTACAAAGACCGCAAGCTCCACGCGTCCGCGCGACAGCCGTTCCGATATGCGATTTCTTACAGGGATTTCAGCAAAAGCAAGCATCGAAGGAACCTTAACCCGCGTATCGAGATACCGGTTATTTACCGAACGCACCTCAACCTCAATGAGCCACCGATCCGTTTTCTTTGCCGCCTTGCCGTACCCGGTCATTGACTGCAGCATAATACCCTCCTAAATAGAATGCTCCTATCCTATCTCTGCACTGCAAAAAAAGCAACGAAATGTTTCGTTTTCGTAACATTTCGTTGCTTTTTTTAATTCTCAACCATCCGCCACAAATGCTCGATTAACAGCGTAACGCCGACTTCATTCTCCGCGCCGCGCGGAATGATGATGTCCGCATTGCGCTCCGACGGCGCCACAAAGGCATCGTGCATCGGCTTCACCGTGTCCAGATACTGCGAGACGATGGATTCCAATGTCCGTCCGCGCTGCTTCTGATCGCGAAATATGCGCCGAATCAAACGGATATCCGCATCCGCCTGAATAAACACCTTCAGGTCAAAGAGCGGAAGCAGTTCGGAAAAATACAGCACAAAAAGCCCCTCGAGCAAGATGATCGGATGCGGCTCGACGCAGATCGTCTGCGAACTTCTCGTATAGGTCACAAAATCGTATACGGGGACCTCCACGGACTGCCCTTCCCGGAGCTTATGTACATCGCTGACAAAGCGCTCGATGTCAAACGAATTCGGATGATCGTAATTAAACGTCTTCCGCTCCTCCAGAGAAAATTCCGAAAAAGGGCGGTAGTACGAATCCATCGCGATGGTTTGCACGCGATCGCCTAATTCCTCTTTTAATCTGCGCAAAATAGATGTTTTTCCGGAGGCGGACCCGCCCGCAATGCCGATGATTTTTGTCATATCTGCTCCTTGTTTGCACGCCTCTTTGCAGCGTCATTTTTAAGCCCGTTTCTACTATTTTAACGAAAACTATGTCATAATACTATCGTTGATACCATTCCGCTTTCGCAAATTTTGTGTTTTTGAAAGGAGCTTATATGGCTGCCCCCATACTCTATTTGATTATCCCCTGTTACAACGAACAGGACGTGCTGCCCATCACCTGCTCTCTTTTTCTCGATAAGCTGACCGATTCGATTCAACGCGGCAAAATCAGCGACAAAAGCCGCATTCTGTTCGTCAACGACGGTTCGCGCGACCGAACGTGGCAAATCATCTGCGATCTGGCGAAATCCGATCCGCACTATACCGGCATCGCGCAAAGCCGGAACCACGGACATCAGAACGCAGTGCTCGCCGGTCTGATGGAAGCCAAGGATCGATGCGATATCACGATTTCCATCGACTGCGACGGACAGGACGATATCCGCGCAGTCGACGACATGATCGACGCCTATCTCGACGGCTGTGAAATCGTCTACGGCGTGCGCAGCCGGCGAGACACGGACTCCTTTTTCAAACGCTTTACCGCAGAGGGCTTTTACAAGCTGCTCCGCCGCATGGGCGCGGATATTGTCTTCAACCACGCAGACTATCGGCTGATCAGCAGCCGCGTTTTGCAGGAGCTGGCAAAGTTCAAAGAGGTCAATATTTTTCTTCGCGGCATGGTGCCCTTAGTCGGCTTCAGGAGCACCAGCGTATACTACGAGCGCACGCCGCGCCTCGCCGGCGAGAGTCACTATCCGCTCAAGAAAATGCTGGCGTTGGCTTTTGACGGCATAACCAGCCTCTCGGTCCGACCCATCCGCATCATCACTTCAATCGGCCTGTTGTTTGCCGCGCTCAGCTTCATCGGTGTGCTTTGGGCTGTAATCCGCGCACTCGGCGGGCACGTCGTCAGCGGCTGGGCCTCCACGGTAAGCATTATTTGCTTTATGGGCGGCGTTCAGCTCGTCTGCCTGGGCGTCATCGGCGAATACATCGGCAAAATCTATATGGAGACAAAGGCGCGCCCTCGCTATATTATCAGCGACCGAACGGGCGATATTTCAGAGGCTCAAAACGCAGCGTCCATTGAAAATCACAATGGCGAAGCATCAGAGCACAGGAAAAACCACATCAGGGAGAACGGGGAGAACAGTCATGAGTAAGAAAAAAAACCGAATGCCGCAGCAAAAAAAGGTGTCGGCGGCGGAGGTGGTCTCGGTATACAGCATTTCAATCCTCTTTTTGCTTCTGGGCATCATCGGAATGACGAAGGGCGCGGGCGATCCCAATGCATCGGCCTCCCTCTCCTCCGTAACGCATATCCTGTTTTATGCTGCGCTTGCCTTTGGTGTTTTCCTGTTCATCGTCGGATGCGCTCTGCTGTTCACCGTGCTTCGTGCGAAGAAAAGGAGCTGATATGGCCTTTGATGGAATTACGACGCGCGCCGTCGTTCTGGAATTGCAGTCGAAACTTTGCGGAGGACACGTCAAAAAGATCAACCAGATTTCGCCAAAGCAGCTCACGCTGCAAATCTACGCGAACGGTCAGAACCACACCCTGCTTGTCTGTGCCGACTCCGCATCCGCGCGTCTGCATCTCAGTGCGCAGAAGTATGACAATCCGCTGACGCCCCCTAATTTTTGCATGCTCTGCCGCAAGCACATCGGGCAGGCCCGGCTCATTGAGCTTCGGCAAAACGGCCTTGACCGAACGGTAGAGCTGGTTTTTCTGACGCACAACGAATTGGGTGACGAGGTCGAAAAGAGCCTCGTATTGGAAATGATGGGCAAGCACTCGAATCTGATCCTGCTCGATGCAAAGCAAAGAGTCATCGACGCCGTACAGCGCGTTTCACACGACATGAGCCGCGTTCGCCAGATCTATCCCGGAAAAGAGTATGCGCTCTTTCCGTCGGAAAAACGGGAAATCCTCTCGGAAGAGGTTCCCTTCGCTTCGCTGCTGCAGCAGACTCCTGCGCAGCAGAGCGTCGACAAACTGTTTTACCGGAATGTCACCGGCTTTTCGCCGACGGCGTCCCGGGAAATCTGCTACCGAGCCGGCGTTGACGCGCAGCTGCCCATCGAACGCCTTACATCCGAGCAGCGCGCACGCCTGGAAACAGCATGGACGATGTGGGTCAGCGACATTCGGGAGGATCGCTTCACCCCCTGTCTTTACACGGAGGGAAAAGCCGAGTTCTATCCGCTGCTCCTGTCTCACAAGGGAGCTCCTGCTCAGACCTTCCCCTCGATCAGTTCTGCCATCGACCGCTACTTTTACCTCATCCAGCGGGAGGATCGTCTCGGACAGCGTAAAAGACAGCTCGCAGAGCGCATAAATGAATATCGCACAAAAAAGCTGCACAAGCTGGAGGAGCTGCAAAAGGACTATGAAGCGACCCTTCGACGTGAAGAGCTCAAAGAAGAAGCCGACCTGCTCTCCGCAAATGTACATCTGCTCGCGCGCGGTGCCGCTGAAATCGACGTCCTCGACTTTTTTCACGAAAACGCGCCCCGCCGCATTGCACTCGACGTTCGGAAAAACGGATGGGAAAATATCGAACAAAAGTACCACCGCTACTCCAAGCTGAAAACCGCATATGGGCTGCTCACGCAGAGCATCCCCGCGCTGCAGGAGGAGATCGCCTATCTCAACCAGCTGCTTCAGACGCTGGAGGACGTCGATCGGCTCGACGTCTTCATCGAAATTCAGTCGGAATTCGAAAAGGAATGCGCACCGAAAAAAGGCGCCTCCGCCAAAAAAAAGGTTCGCCGGGAAACTCCGACGAAGCCTCAGGCGTTTCGCTCCCCCTCAGGCCTCTCCATTTTGGTCGGCCGCAACAATCAGCAAAACGACCGCCTTACCCTGAAGCTTGCGGATCGCGAGGACTATTTTTTCCATGCAAAGACCATTCCCGGCGCTCACGTCATCCTTCGCTGCGCCCACCGGGCGCCCGCTCCGGAGGATTTGGAGGCCGCCGCATGGCTTGCCGCAACGCATTCGTCCAATCGGAGGGAGGCCTATGTCGACATCGACTACACGATGCGCAAAAATGTCTACAAGGCGAAGGGCGCCAAGCCCGGCATGGTCTACTATAACGACTACCGAACGATGCGAATCGCCACGGACGCCAGGCCGGACGTCCTGCCCGAAGAAGAGGAATTGTAAATCACCTCTCCTCCGAAAACAAAATCCGCAATGCACGAATCCGTGACGGCTGTTCGCGGTAAAGAAACCCCGTTCCGAAGAACGGGGCTTTTTTTACATCAGTTTTTCATCGTAATGCGCTCTCGGCCCGCCGATATACTTCGGCCGCACGCGAGCGCCGGCCACATCCGCCTGCCCGATCCGATTGTGCGTCAGACGAACCGGAACGGCTACGGCTCTCAAATGCATCCCAATCATGGTTCGCCCGATATCCAGCCCTGCATCAGCCTGAATCGCCTCTACGGCGACCGGGTCGTTCATCCCCTGATAGGCTGCCGTCGCAAACGAACCGCCCGCTTTCGGCTGCGGCACGACATTGACGCGCATCAGGCCTCCGGATACGGCGCGTTCCACAATCAGGCAGCGATTTAAGTGCTCACAGCACTGTGCAGCCAGAAACAGGCCATGCCGATCGAGCACGTCGCGAACGCCTTCGAAAATCACCCGCCCAATCTCCGGACTGGAATCCGTCCCGATCCTCGCTCCGCCCACTTCACTGGAGCTGCAGCCGACGACAACGACGTCGCCCGTCGAAAGGCCCGCCACACCGATCAGCTCCTCCGCCGCCTGAATGGTCTGTTCCCGAATTTCACACCAATCCGTCATTTTCTTCCTCTTTTCCTGTAATCGCCCGGCGAACCAAATCGCCCGCCTCGACTGCCTGCGGCAACGATAAGAAAAAACGAGTCCGGGGACGGGCAATCTGCTCGACCTCCTCGCCCGATTCCAATGTAATGCCTTCGACCTCCGCCGCAAAGCCGTCGATCGCTCGTCCAAAAAACTCCAGCGAATCGCCCACACGAATCGGATTTCGCTCCTCAATCAGTGCGCGGCCGCTTTGCGCGTCGTAGGACAGCACCGCACCGACAAATTCATGCGTGCGGAGATAACCGCCCGTCGCTGTATTCTGTGCATCGGTCGGCCGGCCGTAATAAAAGCCCTTCGTAAAGTCGCGGTGACTGACCTTCCGAAGCTCCTCCATGCACTGCTGTACAACGCGTTCCGACCATCGTCCCTCGCGGAGTGCGTTCAGCGCCCGCCGATAGGCATGCACCACAGTGGCCACATAGTACTGCGTTTTGACGCGTCCCTCGATCTTAAAGCTCGTTACCCCGGCCTCGATGAGCTCCTCAAGCTCCGGCAGGAGACACAGATCCTTCGAATTCATGATGTAGGTTCCGTGTTCGTCTTCCCCGATGGGGAAAAATTCGCCCGGCCGGGACTCCTCCATCAGGTGGTATTTCCAGCGACACGCCTGCGCGCAGTCCCCCTGATTGGCATCCCGTCCCGTCAGATAATTCGATAACAGACACCGTCCCGAATAAGAAATACACATTGCCCCGTGGACAAAGACCTCGAGCTCGATCTCGGGATCGATCGCATGACGGATTCTGCGGATCTCCTCAATCGACAATTCACGCGCCAGCACGATGCGCTTCGCCCCCTGCCGATGCCAAAAGCGCACCGTTGCCGCATTGGTTACGCTCGCCTGCGTCGACAGATGAATGTCCAGATTCGTATTTTCCCGAACGACGGAAAACACGCCCGGATCGGAAACGATCACGGCGTCGACGCCGATCTGCTCCAAAAAGCGCACATAATCCACCAAGCCCTCGAAGTCGGCGTCGTGCGGCAGAATATTGAGCGTTACGTAGACGCGCACGCCCTGTCCGTGCGCCTTCGTCACCGCGCACACAAGCTGCTCGTCTTTGAAATTTTTGGACGCCTTGCGCATGCCGAGGCGCTCGCCGGCTAAATAGACCGCATCCGCTCCGAAGTGCAGCGCAGCCGCCAATTTCTCCTCATCGCCCGCCGGAGCGAGCAGCTCAGGGCAAAAGCGATCAGCGCGTCTTTGCATTGTCACAATCTACTTCCATAATGATGGACAAAATCATCGGATCGCGGTGAATTTCGGTATAAACGTACGATTTGACCTGCTCGCGCATCTGCGATTTCAGGAAATTCCAGTCCGAAATATGGCGCTTTTCCGCATCCTGGAAAATTCGGCTGACCGTCTTTTTGATGCCTTCGATGAGATCGACGTTGTCCTTCATGTAGACAAAGCCGCGCGACACAATCT
>JAEXCD010000077.1 GCA_023393715.1 Bacillota bacterium | reverse complement strand
ATAATGCCGCAGCCATATTTAATGAAGGCTCTGTCACGATAACCGGCGGAGCTAAGATTACGGATAACTTAGCGTATCAAATGGTCGGCGGCATCTACAACGACGGATATTTAAAAATTGACGACGCAACGATTCGCGGCAACAAAAGAGGGGACTGGTCCACAGGAAACGGGCACCAGCTGTCCGGCGCCGAAATGAGCGGCATCAATATCTACGCGGATAAAGACGTCATCATTACACCGAAGGCGGTATTCGACGGAAATGATATCCGCGTGCTGGACGGGCAGTCCAAAATATTGCTGACGGGGCCGCTGACAAGGCAGATCAACGTGTCCGTCAGCGAAAAGGCCAAAGGGAGCGAGGCGAGCGGTCTTGCTGCAAAATACGCGGAAGCACAGGAAAGATATATAGGATATACTGTTGCGGCCGGCACCGAGGGCTATACGGCTTCGCCGGACGACGCAAAAAAGCTGCACTATGTTTCCAAGGATACGACGCAAGCGATCGCTGCCTTTGACGACTCCGGTTCCCTGGGCACGTGGGACTATGTATTCAACCCGGACGCACAATCCATCGTGCTCGGGCAAAGGGCAAAAATGACGTATCATGCAAACTACGATGAAAAGAATGCGAAGTTTGCAGACGGAGCCAAAACGAAAGATCAGATTTACACCTTCTATGATTCCGGTAAGGGAGAGCCCAGGGTTTCGGTAGGAGGTAAAGCGGTCGACTATTTATCGGAGCTGGACGAAAAGCCGGTTTCGAAATGGATTTTTGACGGCTGGTATAATCACAAGCCAAAGCAGCCGGTTACGGATGAAGCAAGCGCAGCGTTTCAGAATACGGCGGAAAACAAGGTATCTGCGTCAAAGGTGGATTTCGCAAACGCCTGTTTTACGGATACGACCGACAAAATAACGACGATCATCGATCCGGCGGAGCTTCATGTCTATGCCGGCTGGAAACCTCTGGAGATTACTCTGACAAAGGTCTGGAATGATGCGGGCGCTGAAAACACGGCCGATCGGGCAACGCTGGCATTGACGCCCGGCAGGGACGGCAAAGCGGAAGAATTTACGGCGACCAGAACCGATGTAACGAAGACCATTACGGGCTTAGACAAGTTTTTAGAGGATGGGACAACCGAGGTGGCGTATGCGGCGGATGAAGCGATCGTCCCCGATGGCTACACGAAAGAGATTGCCTCAAAGGTCGAGGACAACGGCGCAAAGATCACTTTTACCGTAACGAACACGAAGCCCAAATCGGAAGAACCCACGGTTCGGTACAGGGTCGTCCACGAGTTCGTGGCCGCCGAGGGCGTATCGGCTGCGCTGCCGGACGTCATCAAAGGATGGACGCCAAAGGATCAGCTCGACAAGCAGGACGGCGAGGAGGTAACTCCCTCCGCGGTAGAACAGACGGAATACCGGGACGACGAAAACAAGGGAACGTGGGCGTTCCAATCCTGGGACAAAAACAGCGATACGATCAACAAGGGCGATGTGAAATTTGTCGGGACCTGGAGCTTTGTAAAGGACGAAGAGCCGACGCCCGAGGATCCGGTTCGGTACAAAGTCGTCCACGAGTTCGTGGCCGCCGAGGGCGTATCGGCTGCGCTGCCGGAGGTCATTCGAGGATGGCCGCCAAAGGATCAGCTCGACAAGCAGGACGGCGAGGAGGTAACGCCCTCCGCGGTAGAACAGACGGAATACCGGGACGACGAAAACAAGGGAACGTGGACGTTCCAATCCTGGGACAAAAACAGCGATACGATCAACAAGGGCGATGTGAAATTTGTCGGGATCTGGAGCTTTGTGAAGGACGAAGAGCCGACGCCCGAGGATCCGACTCGGTACAGAGTCGTCCACGAGTTTGTAGCCGAACCGGGCGCAGCTGCGGCGCTGCCCGAGGAGATTTCGAATCGCACGCCGGCAGATCAGACCGACAAAAAGAACGGGGAGGTTGTGTATCCTGCGGACGCCTTTGATAAAACGGCGTATCAGGACAACCTGAATGACGGAATTTGGACATTCCGGGCCTGGGATAAGGACAGCGATACGATCCATACGGCCGATGTAAAATTTGTCGGTGTGTGGGCGTTTAAGAAAAACGAACAGCCGGTGGATCCGAATCCGGAACCAACACCGGATCCGAACCCGGAGCCAACACCGGATCCGAATCCGAACCCAACACCAGTTCCGACTCCGAGTCCGGATCCGAATCCAACACCGGTTCCGACCGCTCCGACGCCGGAAGCGAGGAGAACGACAACTGCACCGAAGACCGGTGACGTCAGCAATATTGCAGCATCGGTTCTGACGTTGATCACGTCCTGCGGCGCCATCCTTGCGGTGCGGAAAAAGGAAGAGGAATAAAATCAACGCATACAAAAATGGCATAGAGATATGCCATTTTTTGTGTGCAAATAACAGCCTGTAAACGGGGTCGCTCATTTTGGGGAGCTTCATTGGTGTGCTGACGGCGTTGGCTGTATTTATCGTGATGAATCGCTTCTATTTTGAACACTTTCGGCGGGCGGTTTTCATCCGGTGAATCTCGGCACATCCTTTCTGAAAAATCACCGGAGATATCTCGTGAAGCAGTTCGCATTCAAAAAAGTTTCAGAGCTCTAAAAAAATTCGGAACTCTATATACATATGGTAAAATAATCATGGAAATGTGTGAAAAAAAGACAGAAAGTAAATTAGAAAAACGAAGAACAGGCGGCAGCAGCTGTGCGGCTTTGCGACGGGAGCGAGCGTGCGCGGCCGGCGAACAGTGGATCGGCGCGTTTTTCGCTTTTTCTGTGTGGATAAATAAAATTTTGTGGAGGCTGTTTATGAAGGGGAAAATAAAAAATTTTCTGACGGGCTTGCTGTCGCTGATGCTGATCGCGGTGAGTGTGCTGCCGGCGGGGAGTATGGTTTATGCTGAAGAAAATGATACCTCCGGACTCAAATTCAATGCGTTGGCAGTACGGGAATCCGAATCGGGAGCTCCTGTGGCGGATTTGCTGAACGGGGAAGTTCCTTCTCTGAAAGCGGGCGTGACCTACACTTTGGATGTGGAGTATTCCGTACCGTCGAATCTGCAGTTTGCCAAGACGTATTTTACGCTGAAATTAGGAGACGGCTTGTATATCAAGACGCTCCCGGGCGCTACGTTTAACGAGGGCGCTATTGAGGCGACGGGATTCGAGGCATTGGTGAAGTCGCCGACGGGCACGGGGACGTCCCCCTACGGATATCCGGCCGCGGGCTCCGAGAAATCGAAGAATGGTGTCATGACGTATCAGACCAAAAATTCGCTCACGAATGTTTCCTCGAAGGGCGAAATCTGCTTTGCACTCGATGACGCGTATCTGAATCAGGATACCAACCAAATTCTCTCGGGTCTGATTCAGGCGAGCTTAAGCACCGATTCCGCGGAGGGCATTGATGCGAGATCCTATGACGTCCGCTCCGAAGAGGTTTATGCGTATCAGTTTTATACCAACCAGGAGACCGAGGTCGTATCCAAGGGCGGCACGACGAGTACATTGAACGTCGTCAACACGGGAGGAAACTCGCTTACCGAGGCGAACAGCAAGACAACGGTCGATATCGTATACCCCAGCGATATCGAGCTTGTGGGACTGGAAGAAAAAGGATTATACAACAAATACGGAACCGTGGTTGCTACCGTTGAAGACGGCGGCCAAAAGACGACTACGGTTGAGTGGGATGAGCCGGGCTCGTATTCAGGCGGACTGTCCCTGTATCCCCACGTGAAGGTGCCGGCAGACAGCACGCGGGCCAACGGCTCTTCATTTGATATTTTTGTCAGAAATTTCAAGAAAACGATCTGGAATGATACGCCGGATGCAGACCGGACGTCTCTGACGAGTGTAGCCAAAATGAGGGTGACCATCATTGATGGCGAAGTGCCTGAAAAAATAACCACACATGCCCTGGTCGATTCTGCGCCGAACTGGGCGTTGAAGAAGTACGATTCCTACAACGTTCGTCTGGGCGCTCTGCTGGTGAAGAATGAGCTTACAGCCGAAACGAGAAAAAAGACATTGGAGCTCGATATTGACGCATCCGATACCGCAATTATTCGCGGCGTGACCATCCCCTATCATGCGGATTTTGCTTACGGACCCATTTCCTGGACGTCCGCCAGCGGGAAAAGCGGAGAGGCCGATCCGAGCATTTTGGCAAAGGCAAATGTTTCTGCGCTCATTACCAATACGGCGCTGGGACTCGATATCAATGATTCCATTAAGACGATCAAGGTAGACCTGGGCGCAATTCCGGGACGCTACGATGGAATTAAGCCGATGCAGGATCTGCTCAATACATGGGATCCGAATAATAAGTTCGTCAATGATGAGTTTTACGGATGGTCCTATATTTCGTGCGGCGTGTATGGAAGCTGGAAAAGAGGGACGGACGCGGATGTGGTATCTACAGTAAAGCTGTATACCACAGGAGAAGAGCCGGCCGATACGGAAACGCACAAAATAGTAGGAAGGTCCGGCGCGCCTGAGGTTCTGAACGGGGTGGGAAGCATAGACAAGACCCAGGTCATGGGCGGCGACGCCTTCCGAATTTCGGGACGAATCGACGACGCAAACTGGGATTGGAATCCCCTGCAGGAGCCGGTGCTGTACCTGAT
>JAEXCD010000047.1 GCA_023393715.1 Bacillota bacterium | reverse complement strand
GTACAAGGGCGTCAGTCCGTACAAAAACGTGCTTGTCAACGATCTCGTGCTGGACAAAGCCGGTACAAAGATGTCGAAATCCAAGGGCAATACGATCAATCCGATCGAGCTGTTTGACGAATACGGTGCGGATGTTGTTCGCTTCTACTCGTTGTATGTTTCTCCGCCATGGGTTCCGACCAAATTCGATGTCGAGGGGCTGAAAGAGGTTCACTCGAAATTTTTCCGCACGGTGCGCAATGTCTATGCGATGTTTGCGCTGTACGCCAATACCAATGACATGGATCCTTCGACAGAGCAGCTTGAGCTTTCGGAGCGTCCGGAAATCGACCGCTGGCTGATCAGCCGCTATCATTCGCTCCTGAAAATGTATCACGAACAGATGGATCTCTTTGAATACACCAAGGTGGTTCGGGCGATTTCTGATTTTGTCGTTGAGGATCTGTCCAACTGGTATATTCGCCGCAACCGTCGCCGTTTCTGGTCGTCGGAGAACAGCGTCGATACGCGGAGCGTATTCCGGACGACGTGGGAGGTTCTGTTGGGCCTTTCCAAAATGATTGCGCCGATGACGCCGTTCCTCGCGGAGGAGCTCTATCAGTCGCTGACGCAGAGGAAGGCATTGGAATCGGTTCATCTGGAGCGCCTCGACGCAGCGGATGAATCGCAAATGGATCACACACTGGAAAATAAGATGGATCTGGTGCGCAGGATCGTCAATTTGGGGCGCGCCTCTCGCGAGGATGCGGGGATCAAGGTTCGTCAGCCGCTTTCCAAGATTTTGGTCGATCACCGCTTTGAGGAAATCGTCGCCGACCTGAGCGGCCTGATTCAGGAGGAGCTCAACGTAAAAGAGGTCGTTTTCTCCGATTCGATCGACGAGCTGCTAAATATCTCTCTGAAACCGGATTACAAGGCGGCGGGCCGTATTCTGGGCTCGAAGATCAAAGCCTTTGCGGCGGCGCTCGCCGTAGCAAATCCGCATTCCTTCCTTGCCGAGCTCGACGCGCATCCGGTGATGATGGAGCTGAACGGCGAGAGCACGGAAATTTTACGCGATTACGTGCAGGCGACTTATCAGGCTAAGGAGGGCTTTGATGTGGCGATGGGCGACGGCATCAGCGTCATCCTGGATACGGAGCTCGACGAGGCCCTGATTGCAGAGGGCTATATGCGCGAATTTGTTTCCAAGGTACAGCAGAAGCGCAAGGCAAACGGCTATGAGGTGACGGATCGCATCTCCATTCGCTACTGTGCGGACGAGGAGGTTGCCGCAGCGCTCATGCGCTTTGCGGCGAATATCGCCGAGGAGACGCTGGCGGTTTCGATGGAACGCGTCGATGCGCTGGAGGAAGAGCCGGTGGATTTGAACGGACACGAGCTGCGGTTTCTGCTTGCTCGATAGGTGCAGGAGGGATCGTGAAAAAGATTGCGGTTTTCCTTTCGGAAAACGGAGCGGAATTGCAATGTGCCATCGATGCCTGCGCGGATCATGTTGTTCGCGGAACGGTTGATTTCGTGGTTTATCTGCGAAGCGACGGATCCGGGCTGAAGCGAGCGGTGGAATCGGACAGTTACTCCGAGGCGCAGGCGGTTTCAGGAGCGCCCGACCGGGAGAAATTTTTTCATCAGCTTCAGGAAGAGATGCAGGAGCGGGGCATCGACTGGATCGTCATGCTCGAGGCGGGTGAAGAGCTGCCGGCCTTCTTTGTCGAGGCGTTTTACCCGCGCATCATCCGCCTGGCACCCTCTTCGCATGAGGTGCCGATCGGTGCGGCCGGCGCCATGTCGGTTCGTCAGGTGCTGGATCAGGGAATTGCGCAGGTCGGCTGTACGGCGTATCTCGTTGCGCCGGCCGGTCACCCGCTCGTCGTGATCGAAACGGAACACGTCCCTGTTTTTCCGGACGATACTATTTTTCGTTTGCTGCAGCGCGTTCGAAAGGCGGGACGGTATTTGCTGCCCCGTGTTTTGTCCGCCTGCTGTGAGGATCGGCTGCATGTGGATGAAGAAAATGCCCGCGTCGTCATCGATCCGCCGCGGGAGGAACGGTTTTATTTTTAAGAAGCAACCGGCAGGACGGAAGAGGTCCTGCCGGTTGTTTTTCTTTGTCCCTTCAGCGCGTCGAGCGAACGGATCTGAGCACTGCGGGCGGCGCGGATGCGCGGGATCATTGCCGGTCGGCTCGGGGAGAAAATGGTTCCGTATTAAAGCGACATAGTATTTCGTTTGACAAAATAACCTAAACCAAGTATGATGTAAAGAGCAAAAAAGACATACTATTTATGGAGGACGATATGGCGAAATTGCAAATCAGCGATCAGGTGAAAGAGTTCTTTGACGTCATTCTCATGCTGAAAACGCCGGAGGAGTGCGAAAAATTTTTCCTGGATGTCTGCACGGAGCGCGAGTTGAATTCCATTGCGCAGCGCCTTGAAGTGGCCAAGCTGCTGCGCATTCGCAAGACGTACAATGAAATCGAGATGGAGACCGGTGCGTCGACGGCGACGATTTCGCGCGTCAATCGGTCGCTGCAGGCGGGAGCAGACGGATATGACATCGTGCTCGAAACGTTGATTCAGCGAGACTTAAAAAAAGCGCGCGAGAAGAAAGCGCACAGCTGATCGGTATTTGAAAAAAGTCCCGCTCACCTTTCGGTGAGCGGGACTTTTTCTCTGTTAAAATTCTTTTTTTTCATACATTTGAGCGGAGATGAAATACGACAGCAGGAAGCAGCCCGCAGTGACCAGGAGGAGCAAAGCGGCGATGAGCAGCTGAGGGGCCTCCAGGAATTTGTGAAAAAACGTCAGGATTTGCGGGATATGCTTGGACAGAAACGTCGCGCCGAAAAAGATGAAAAAGTACAGGCCCATCAGGATATATCGGGCATTTTGCGCGCCAAAGCGATACAGAATCGGCAGCTCAATGGAAACAAACAGCGTAGGGATGAAGAACGCGACGGCGAACAGAAGCACCGCAGATATTGTCAAGCCCTGTGTGAACGCGATGGTGACGAACATAGCAATGCTCGAAAACAGAATCAGGATAAGCGAAAACACGTACCGCGCGGCGGGCACCTGCTTTCGCGGAACCGTCGCGGAAAGGGCAAAGCGGTCAAAATGACAGGAATCATCCAGCGTAAACAAGGTCACCTGTACGATGAACGGGAGGATGATAAACATCATGGAAATCATCGGCGTGATATCGCGGGCAACAAAGACGATCGATACGGCAAATATGGCGAGCAAGCTCAATATAAACGTTTTTCGGATACCGATGAAATCCTTGTACAGCAGCGCTTTCACTTTTGTTCTCCTTTCAGCAAATAGATCATGATTTCTTCAATGCTTGGGCGAGTCAGCCCGGCAGAGGAGGGCATGAGCGCGCGTTCGACGAGCAGCTCTTCGCCAAAGCTGCTCTTTCTGCTTCCCAAAATGGCTTTCGGATCTATGGCAGCGCGCGCCGCCGCATCGGTGACAAAGCACAGAGCATATTTTTCGCCCAAGGTTTCTTTTGATTCCATGAAGAGGAGCCGTCCCTTGTGAAGAAAAGCGACATAGTCGGCAATCTTTTCAAGATCGGACAGGATGTGAGACGAGATGAGGACGGTATGCGTCTCGTCCTGAACGTATTCGAGCAGGATATCCAGAATTTCATCGCGCACGACGGGATCCAGTCCGCTGGTCGCTTCGTCGAAGAGGAGCAGTTCAGCCCGGTGGGAGAGCGCAATCGCCAGAGACAGCTTCATTTTCATGCCGCGTGAAAGAGTTTTAACGGCACTCGAGGGCGAAAGCGAAAAGTGTTCGAGATAGCGGTGAAATGTGTCGCTTTCCCAGTGCCGGTAGAACAGGCGGCACATTTTTTCGGCCTGGTGTATCCTGAGATCGTTCGGCAGCGTCAGCTCATCGAAAACAAAACCGATTCGATCGTGCAAATCGGGGATGTTTTTGCGGGCATCCTGTTCAAACAGCCGAATGTCGCCCTGATCCGGGTGAATCAATCCGAGAAGCAGCTTAATCGTCGTGCTTTTCCCGGCTCCGTTTTCTCCGATATAGCCGACGATGCACCCCATGGGAATCTGAAAGGTCAGGGGACCCAGGGTAAAGGATTTATATCGTTTTACGACGTTATTCAGTTCAATACAGTTCATGCTCTTCCTCCATCCACGTCAGTGTTTTAATGAGTTCCTCCAAAGATAGTCCGGCAAGCTTTGCGAGGCGCAGCGCCTCCTGCAGCGCTTCCTCCATCTTTCGCAGATGCTGTTCACGCAGCAGCTCCTGATTCTGCGCGGCTACGAAGCTTCCCTTTCCCTGAAGGGAGTAGATGTAGCCCTCCGCTTCCAGGTCGTCGTAGGCGCGTTTGGTCGTAATGACGCTGACGCGCAGCTCCTTTGCCAGAAAACGGATCGAGGGAAGCTGTTCATCGGCGGAGAGCTGCCCCGACAGAATAGCGTCTCGAAGTTGGTTTTTTATCTGCAAATATATGGGATCCGGGCTTGTGTTCTGTATTCGAATATTCACGGGCGCCTCCAAACTGTAATTACTGTTTATATTCTACATACACACTTAACATCCTGTCAACCCTTTTTCTCGAAGGAAAGCGGCCAAAGGATGAAAATAAGTGGCTCAATGATGAAAAAAACAGAGTAAAATGGCGCGACAATGATAAAAAAATGGGGTCTGAAAGCTTAAAAGCGGCCGGTTAACAAGCCCACGCATCCGGGCGAATCCTATTGCATTTTCGCGCGAATTGCGGTATGATGGGGCAGATGAAAGCCGTAATATTTTTCAAAAGGTACCCTCGTGATTATTGACGGGGGTTGTTTTCGTGTGTTAAAATGAATAATTGCAAAATAGGGATAATGGGGAAATCCCCCATTTATTTTTCGGACGTTTCCTGCGTCGAACAGCTTGAAGAGGTGGAATGTTTATGAACAGTCATACAGTGATGTATGGGAAAACGGAGAGACGGAGTTTTTCTAAAATCCCCGGCGCTTTGGAAATGCCGAATCTTCTCTCCATTCAGTTGGACAGTTATCAGTGGTTTCTGAATGAAGGGCTTCGGGAGGTGCTCGAGGATATCTCGCCGATCAAGGACTATTCGGGCGACCTGATTCTCGAATTCATCGATTACTATTTCGAAGAAGAAACCGAATATTCCGTGCAGGAAGCGAAGGAGCGCGATGCGAACTATGCGCGTAAGCTCAAGGTCAAGGTTCGCTTGATCAAGACAAAGGACGGGGACATCCGTGAGGTCAAGGAGCAGGAGGTCTATCTCGGGGATATTCCGATGATGACCGATTCCGGCACGTTCATTATCAACGGCGCGGAACGCGTCATCGTTTCGCAGCTGGTTCGTTCTCCGGGTGTATATTACGCGCGGGACTACGACAAGTCGGGCAACATGATGGTTTCCTCCACGGTGATTCCGAACCGCGGCGCATGGCTGGAGTACGACAATGACGCGAACGGCGTCGTACACGTTCGTATCGACCGCACGCGCAAGCTTCCGGCGACGACGCTTATTCGCGCGCTGATGCTGGAAACGGATCAGGAAATGATCGACCTTTTGGGAGATACGGACGTTCTCCGTCTGACATTGGAAAAGGAAGCGTCCCGTAACCGTGAGGATGCGCTGATTGAAATCTATCACAAACTGAAGCCGGGCGATCTCGCATCGGTGGAATCGGCGGAGCCGCTGATTCACAATTTGTTCTTTGATGACCGGCGCTACGATCTCGCCAAGGTGGGTCGCTACAAATTCAATAAGAAGCTGTCGGTATTCAATCGAATTCATGATCGCGTTCTGGCGTCGGATGCGGTATCCGAGGATGGCGAGCTGATCGCGGCGAAGGGTGAATTCGTCGATCGCGCCAAGGCGATGGAAATTGAAAATGCCGGCATCAACATCGTCGACGTATATGCCGACGACCTTCAGGAGGTTTCGGTGCGCGTAGTCGGCAACCACTTTGTCGATTATCACGTGTTTGTCGAGGAGCTCGAAGGCGTCGATCTCGACAGTCTGGGTCTTTCCGAAAAGGTGTACTGGCCGGCCATGCAGGATATTCTGGCGACCTTTGCCGAGGATGAGAGCGGGTCGTACGAAACGCCGAAGCAAAAGCTGAACTACCTGCGGAAAAACAAGAAGCTGCTCAGCCCGCACCACATCACAAATGCGGATATTCTGGCGTCCCTGAGCTATCAGCTCAATCTTTACGAGGGAATCGGCAATGTCGATGACATCGATCACCTGGGCAATCGCCGCGTGCGCTGTGTCGGCGAGCTTTTGCAGAATCAGTTTCGCATCGGTCTGGCGCGCATGGAGCGCGTGGTACGCGAGCGAATGACGACGGGAGATCAGGATCTCGCGACGCCGCAGAGCCTGTTGAATGTGCGCCCGGTGGCCGCGGCGATCAAGGAGTTCTTCGGTTCCTCGCAGCTGTCGCAGTTCATGGATCAGACGAACCCGATGTCCGAGCTGACGCATAAGAGGCGTCTGTCGGCACTCGGACCCGGCGGCCTGTCCCGCGATCGGGCGGGATATGAGGTTCGCGACGTTCACGATTCCCACTACGGACGAATTTGCCCGATTGAAACGCCGGAAGGCCCGAACATCGGTTTGATTACGTCGTTGACGACCTACGGCCGCATCAACGCGCAGGGATTTATCGAAACACCGTACCGAAAGGTTGAGGAGGGCGAAGGCCGCGTTACGGGGCAGATCGTCTATCTGACGGCTGATGAAGAGGATAACTACATCAAGGCGCAGGCGAATGAGCCGCTCGACGAGAACGGCCGTTTTGTCAATGAGCGCGTATTCGGACGAGGCATCAATGCGGTGAACGACCTTTATCCGCGCGAAAAGGTTCAGCTCATGGACGTTTCCCCGCAGCAGATCGTTTCGGTCGGAGCGGCAATGATCCCGTTCCTGGAAAACGACGATGCAACGCGCGCGCTGATGGGAACAAACATGCAGCGCCAGGCTGTGCCGCTTCTGAAAACGGAAGCGCCGATCATCGGGACGGGCATCGAGCATAAGGCGGCGTTGGATTCCGGTGTCGTCGTGCGCGCGAAAAACGACGGCGTAGTGACGCTTGTCGCGGACGAGCGCATCGTCATCCGCAAGGACGTCAAGGATGCGGACGGCGAATTTGACCGATACACCATTCTGAAATTCCGCCGCGCCAACCAGGGGACGTGCTTTAACCAGCGTCCGATCGTGCGCGAGGGCGAACACGTGCATGCGGGGCAGATTATCGCGGACGGCCCTTCGACCTCCCAGGGTGAAATCGCGTTGGGCAAAAACATCCTCATCGCCTTCATGACGTGGGAAGGCTACAATTACGAGGATGCGATGCTCATCAACGAGAAGCTGGTAATTGACGACGTGCTGACCTCGGTGCACATCGAGGAGCATAACTGTGAAGCCCGCGAGACGAAGCTGGGACCGGAGGATATTACGCGCGACATCCCGAATATCGGGGAGGACATGCGCAAAAATCTGGACGAGGATGGCGTCATTCGCGTCGGCGCGGAGGTAAAGGCGGGCGATATCCTGGTCGGCAAGGTAACGCCAAAGGGCGAGACGGAGCTGTCGCCGGAGGAGCGCCTGCTTCGCGCGATCTTCGGAGAAAAGGCGAGAGAGGTTCGCGACACCTCTCTGAAGGTGCCACACGGCGAATCCGGCATCGTCGTCGATGTCAAGAAATATTCCCGCGCCGCAGGAGACGATCTGGCGCCGGGACTCAATGAGATTATTCGCGTCTATATCGCCGTAAAGCGCAAGATCATGGTCGGCGACAAGATGTGCGGACGCCACGGAAACAAGGGCGTCGTTTCCCGCATCTTGCCCGTCGAGGATATGCCGTTCCTGCCGGACGGCACGCCGATTCAGATCTGTCTGAACCCGATGGGCATTCCTTCCCGGATGAATATCGGACAGGTGTTCGAGGTTCATCTCGGGCTGGCGGCAAAGAAGCTCGGCTGGAAGGTGGCGACGCCGGTTTTCGACGGCGCAACCGATAAAGAAATCGAAGAAGCGCTCTGTGAGGCCGGCTATCCGATCTCCGGAAAGATTCCGCTTCGCGATGGCCGCACCGGAGAGTTCTTTAAGAATCCGGTGACGGTTGGTTACATGTATATCCTCAAGCTGCACCACATGGTCGACGAAAAGATTCATGCGCGTTCGACCGGTCCGTACTCGCTCGTTACCCAGCAGCCGCTGGGCGGCAAGGCGCAGTTCGGCGGACAGCGCTTCGGCGAAATGGAGGTGTGGGCGTTGGAGGCTTACGGCGCGGCGCACACGCTGCAGGAAATGCTGACCGTGAAGTCCGACGACGTCACCGGCCGCGTTAAGACCTATGAGTCGATCGTGAAGGGGGAAAATATTCCCCAGCCGGGCATTCCGGAAAGCTTTAAGGTGCTGGTCAAGGAGCTTCAGGCGCTTTCTCTCGACGTTTGCCTGCTCGACGAGGATGGCGAACAGGTCGAGCTGAAGGACGACTTTGACGATATGACCCGGTTCTCTCAGATTGATGATCTGGATGAACGACAGGGAGAAGCCTCTGCTCATCGCTTCCTGCAGGATGCCTCGGAGAACTCCTTCGAGAGCATCGAGGAAGAAATCGAAATGGACGGAGAAGGGGTCGAAGACGATTCCGTCGACTATGACGAATTGGGATACTCCATTGAAGAATTCGACGATGCGGATGAGGAATAGCGAGCGGCGAGCGCGCGAGAAAGGGGAACTTTCTTGAAAAAGACCAATACATTTGATGCGATTCAGATCCAAATCGCATCCCCGGAAAAAATTCGTTCCTGGTCGCACGGTGAGGTAAAAAAGCCGGAAACCATCAACTATAGAACGCTCAAACCGGAAAAAGACGGATTGTTTTGTGAAAAGATCTTTGGCCCGACGAAGGACTGGGAGTGCAACTGCGGAAAGTACAAACGGGTTCGCTACAAGGGCGTCGTCTGCGAAAAGTGCGGCGTCGAAGTAACAAAATCGAAGGTGCGCCGCGACCGGATGGGGCATATTGAACTGGCGACGCCGGTTTCGCACATTTGGTATTTCAAAGGGATTCCGTCCCGCATGGGCCTGCTGCTGGACGTCAGTCCGAAGGCGCTCGAAATGGTGCTGTACTTTGCCAACTACATCGTCATTGATCCGGGAAAGGCCAAGGGAGATCTGTATGAGAAGCAGCTCCTGACCGAGGCGCAGTTCAACGAATATTACGATAAATACGGCGAGGATTTTGAAGCCGGCATGGGCGCAGAGGCGATTAAGGAGCTGCTGTGCCGCGTCGATCTGAAGCAGGAGCAGAAGGCGCTGAACGAAGAGCTGGAGCAGGCGACGGGGCAGAAGCGCGTTCGCGTGCTTCGTCGCCTGGAGGTCGTGGAGGCGTTTCTTCGCTCCGGAAACAAGCCGGAGTGGATGTGCCTCGATGTGCTTCCCGTCATGCCGCCGGATCTTCGGCCGATGGTACAGCTGGAGGGCGGCCGTTTTGCGACATCGGACCTCAACGATCTGTATCGCCGCGTGATCAACCGAAACAACCGTCTGAAGCGCCTGCTGGACATCGGCGCCCCGGACATCATTGTGCGCAACGAAAAGCGCATGCTGCAGGAAGCCGTCGATGCGCTGATCGACAACGGCCGTCGCGGCAAGGCGGTCACGGGCGCATCGAACCGAAATCTGAAGAGCCTGTCGGACCTGTTGAAGGGAAAGACGGGACGCTTCCGCCAGAACCTGCTCGGAAAGCGCGTCGATTATTCCGGCCGTTCCGTTATCGTCGTCGGCCCGACGCTGAAATTTCACCAGTGCGGTCTGCCGAAGGATATGGCGCTGGAGCTCTTTAAGCCCTTTGTCATGCGCGAGCTGGTCGCGAAGAACATCGCGCACAACATTAAAAACGCGAAAAAAATGGTTGAGCGCAAGGATTCGGAAGTGTGGGGGGCACTCGAGGTCGTCATTCAGGACCACCCGGTGCTGCTGAACCGCGCACCGACGCTGCACCGACTCGGCATTCAGGCGTTTGAGCCGGTTTTGGTCGAGGGCAAGGCGATCAAGCTGCACCCGCTGGTATGTACTGCGTACAACGCCGACTTCGACGGAGACCAGATGGCGGTTCACGTACCGCTGAGCTCTGAGGCGCAGACGGAGGCGCGCCTCCTGATGATGTCGACGAACAATATTTTGGCGCCGAAGGACGGAAAGCCGATTACGACGCCGACGCAGGACATGGTTCTCGGCGCGTACTATCTGACGGCGACGCCGAAGGAAACCGAACCGGTGATGCATTTTGTCGATTATGATGAAATGATCAAGGCGCTGGAGAACGGCTACGTCGATTTGCACACGCTCGTTTCCGTGCGCCGTTACCTCAATGAGGACGATCACCGCGGCAAGTCTGTCGCAGCGACGGTCGGCTGCTTTATTTTCAACGAGGGCATCCCTCAGGATCTCGGGTTTGTCAACCGCGAGGAGGATCCGTATTCTCTGGAGGTCAGCCAATTAGTCAATAAGGACACTCTGTCGGAAATCATCGATCGCTGTTATCGCAAGCACGGAAATATCCGCGCATCCCGCCTGTTGGATTACGTCAAAGCGACGGGCTACAAATATTCGACGATCGGCGCCCTGACGGTTTCGATCAACGACGTTCAGATTCCGGCTGAAAAGACGGAGCTGCTCGCGGAAGCCGACAAGCAGGCGACGGAGTACGAGCGCCAGGCGCGCCGCGGCTTGATTTCGGAGGAGGAGCGTTCCAAGTTCGTTATCGAGATCTGGAAGGACGTGACGGATCGGCTGGCCAATATCCTGAAAGCGGGATTTGACACCAACAACTCGATCAGCATCATGGTGAAGTCCGGTGCGCGCGGTTCCATTAAGCAGATCAGTCAGCTGGCCGGTATGCGCGGCCTGATGTCCTCGGCAACCGGTGAGACGATCGAAATTCCGATCAAGGCAAACTTCCGCGAGGGCTTGTCCGTGCAGGAGTTCTTTATTTCCACGCACGGTTCGAGAAAGGGTCTGTCGGATACGGCGCTTCGTACGGCGGACTCGGGCTATCTGACGAGACGTCTGGTCGACGTTTCGCAGGACGTCATCGTTACCGAGGAGGATTGCCACACCAACAGCTGCATCGTCGTATCCGATATTTGGGAGGGCGGCGAGCTGATCGTCAACCTGGCGGCACGCATTGTCGGCCGCACGAGCTTTGAGGACGTGCTCAATCCCAACACGGGCGAGCTGATCGTCCGCAAAAACGACATCATTACCGAGGAGCAGGCCGAGGCGATTTCGGCTTGCGGCATCAAGGAAGTCAAGGTGCGCTCGGTTCTGGAATGCAAAACCGAACACGGAATCTGTGCGAAGTGCTATGGGCGCAATCTGGCAACCGGAAAAGCGGTGGATATCGGCGAAGCCGTCGGCATCATCGCGGCGCAGTCCATCGGCGAACCGGGTACGCAGCTGACGATGCGAACCTTCCACTCCGGCGGCGTCGCCGGCGCGGCGATTACACAGGGTCTTCCGCGTGTCGAGGAATTGTTTGAGGCGCGCAAGCCGAAGGGACTTGCGACGATTTCCAAAAATGCGGGTCTTGTCACGATTCAGGACAACAAGAAGCGCAAGGACGTCATCGTTATGTCGGAGAACGGCCATCAGGAGGTCTATGCGATTCCGTTTGGCTCGCAGCTGAAGGTCCGAGACGGCGAGACGATCGAAAAGGGCGCGATGCTGACCGAGGGCTCGGTCAATCCGCACGATATTTTGGATATTCTGGGGCCTGAGGCAGTGCAGAATTACATCACCCGTGAAATCCAGAAGGTCTACCGCCGCCAGGGCGTTGACATCGATGACCGCCATATCGAAATCATCATCAAGCAGATGCTGTCTCGCGTAAAGGTGATCGAATCAGGCGACACCCAGTTCCTGCCGGGACAGATGGCCAACCGCCGTCACGTCGATCTCATCAATGAAAAAATGGTCGCGGAGGGCAAGCGGCCGGCGGTGATGGGCTTCCAGCTCCTGGGCATTACCAAGGCGGCGATCGCGTCGGATTCGTTCTTGTCCGC
>JAEXCD010000124.1 GCA_023393715.1 Bacillota bacterium | reverse complement strand
CCCCTGTACGACGACCGGCTCCGTCCCCAGCGTATAGCATCCATCGGACATACCGCCCGCCCGCATGCAGTCCGTAATCAGCACCGTATGATCCGTTCCGCGACACGAAAAAACCACCTGCTGAGCGGCGGCGTGTACGTGCTGCCCATCACAGATGAGCTCCGCATAGCAATCGTCCAGCGTCAAGCCCGCGCCGACCAGCCCCGGCTCGCGGTGGTGCAGGCCGCTCATGGCGTTGTACAGATGAACGAAAATCGTTGCGCCGGCGTCGACCGCAGCCTTCGCCTGCTCATAGGTCGCGTCGCTGTGCCCGAGCGCCACCGCAATCCCCATGCGCCGCGCCGCCCGGATGAAGCTTTCGCTTCCCGAGAGCTCCGGTGCAAGCGCGATTTTTCGTATCCGACCGCCGGCCGCCTCCTGCCATTGCGCCAGCCGGGCAATCTCGGGCAGTCGCATGTGCGCAGCCTCCTGTGCGCCGCACCTCTTTGGATTGAAAAAAGGCCCCTCCAAAAAAAGACCCTCCACTCGGGCTCCTTCCCCCGGATGCTCCGCCACCTCCCGAACGGCACGGCACGCATCTTCGATGCGTGCCTCGGAATCGGTCAATGTTGTCGCTAAAAATCGTGTCACGCCGGTCTGCGGCAATGCACGGCACATCCGTCGAAGCGCCGCCGCATCGGCATCCATCACATCGACCCCCGCATAGCCGTGGATGTGGGTGTCAAAGAAACCGGGACAGAGATAGCCCGGGCCCAAATCCTCTGTCTGCGCCTCCGGCGTGCCGCCGGAAATCACATCGACGATACGCCCCTCCTGGGTGACGAGCGCACTGCCCTCAACCCAGCCGCCTTCGCTGAGGATGTGCCCCGCGCGATAGTAGCGAATCATTCCGCGTCCCCTTCCTCAGGCTGACCGCCATTTAACCGGGGCGCTTCCGTATCCCCCGATTTCTGCGCAGGCTCCAGCGTGAGATTTGCCCCCGATTCGGGATCGAAAAAGTGGAGCTTCGCGGCATCGAGGAAAAGTATCAGCTTTTCATGCGCTCTTGCCGGGTGATCCGAGCTGATGCGCGCCAAAAACTCCTCATCTCCTGCGCGGCAGTGCAGGTGTTTTTCCGAGCCCAGCAGCTCGACGAGATCGATGTCGGCCTCGAGCGCCATACCGGGCGTCCTCGGCGCCACGTACAGATGCTCCGGCCGTACGCCTAATGTCAGCGGCGCGGAAAGCTTGCCCGCCTTCTCGAGCAGCCTCCCGAAACGACCGGGCAGCGGGAGCGTCGTACCCAAAAACGTTACGAAACAGCCGGAGGCTTCCTTCAGCACCCGCGCCGAAAAGAAATTCATCTGCGGCGAGCCGATGAAGCCCGCAACAAATTCATTTTGGGGATAGAAGTAGACGTTGTGCGGCGTGTCGACCTGCTGGATCACGCCGTTGTTCATAATGACGATGCGGTCGCCCATCGTCATCGCCTCCGTCTGATCGTGCGTGACGTAGACAAAGGTCGTCTGCAGCCGCTCGTGCAGCCTGATAATTTCAGCGCGCGTCTGTACGCGAAGCTTCGCATCCAGATTGGAAAGCGGCTCATCCATTAAAAATACCTTCGGATCGCGAACGATCGCACGTCCCAGCGCGACGCGCTGCCGCTGTCCGCCCGACAACGCCCTGGGCTTGCGGTCGAGCACCTGCTCCAGCCCCAAAATGCGCGCCGCTTCATTCACCTTTTCATCGATCTGCGCCCGCGGCATTTTTTTAATCTTCAGCGCATAGCTCATGTTCTCCCGAACGGTCATGTGCGGGTAGAGTGCATAATTCTGAAACACCATCGCAATGTCGCGATCCTTTGGCTCTACCTCATTGACCCGCTTCCCGCCGATGCGCAATTCCCCGCCGCTGATCTCCTCCAGCCCCGCGATCATGCGAAGCGTCGTCGATTTGCCGCAGCCGGACGGCCCGACAAAGACCATAAATTCACGATCTTTGATTTCCAGATTAAAATCGGGAACCGCACAAAAACCGCCTTCATAAATTTTTTTAATGTGTTCAAACTGTAAGTCGGCCATAGATCTTCCTTTCCGAACTATCGATGCGCGCGGTTATAGGCCCACAGAACAAACAATAAAATGGCTAAGGAAATAAACTGAACGCCTAATCCGCTCATTCCCTGAATGCCGTGGCCGTAAAACTGGAGCAGAACGCCCGCTGCAAACAGGGCGATCAGTCCGATATTTCTCCTTCGGTTTTTCCGGTACTCGTCCATGCGCTACTCCTCAAACCAACGTATCTCACCCGGCGCCAAATGCACCTTCGCCGGACGGCCCTCTCCATCATACACCACGCCTTCACAGGGTTCGGTGCCGTTGTTGAGTACCGCATATTGGCGAATCTGCGGATATGCCGCAACCTCGATCCCTGCCGGCTCCGCATAATATCTGCAAAGCTGCCGCTCGCGACGCGCCACATAGTGAATCGCTCTCTTGAGCAGCCGGACGTTTTCGGGACAATAGGGCAGGCCGGTCACGTAGAAGCTGCGTCCTTCTCCGACCTCGCGCGCCGCCATCTGAATCTCCCCGCCCTGCGCAGAAAGGATTTGCGTCTGCGCATCCGTCGCATACAGATTGGTTACGGGTTCGCCGAAGCGCTCCAGCGCAATGGGACCCGGTTCGTCCTGCGTAATAAAATGTGCGGGCTGCGCCTGATTGAAATAGCGGTTGGTGCTTTGCGAAAAGCCCATTTCCCGATCGACTCCGAACAGATCGGCCAGCTGGAAGTAGCGCCCCTCGCGCGGCAGCGCGCTTGGCTCGCCCACTCCGATCAGACCGCCTCCCTCGTATACAAAGCGGCGAAGCGCCTCCGTGACGCGGGCGTCGCCAAACGCCGTGCCGCCCGACCAGGCCGTCCCGGCATCGCCTGCGTTGATGATCACATCCACGGACGAATCGACACCGCGTTCCGCAACCTCGTCGAAACTCAGAAACACCACTTCGACGTCCATGCCCGCCAGCGCTTCCATCATCCCCATGTACGAGTAGCAGCGTTTGTACCATTTCCCGTGCGCGACGATGTAGGGCTGCCACCGCCTGAGCTCGCCCCAGCAATTCAATACGGCGACCTTGGCAAAGGTATACGGCCTTTGTCCTTCAATGCGGCTCAAAATATCGCGGTACTCATCTGCGATCCGCTCGATATAGCTCGTAAATCTGGGGAATTGATACGCAAGCGAAAGATATCCGCCGTAGCCGATGCGCTGCACGGGCTTTCGCATAATCGCTCTTCGCGCCGTCAGCCAGTTCTTCTGCGCTTCTACGCTGGGATCATTTCCTTCGTAAAACGTATCCGGGAAAAAATAGGGCAGAAAGCGTCCTTCGGTAAAGGCAACATTCGGGATATCCGAAATCAGCCGCAACGTCACGCCGTCGCCCACCGAGCCGACGACGCCGTCCAGTCCGATCTGCGCAAAATAACGCCCGTAGGGTTCGGTTCCGATCCAGTTGTCTCCTAAAAACATGACCGCCTTTTTGCCGTACCGATGAACGAGATCGACCAGCCGCCGGGCCTTTTCCGCTACAAAGCGCGACAGGAAATCGAGATAGTCCCGAAACGCGCGGCTCGGCACGCGAAACGGGTTGTTGTAGTAGCCCTCGTCGACGATATCCTCCGGCATCAGCCGATAGCCCTTCTCCTTTTCAAAGGCGTCCATCGCCTCCGCCGAAACGCTGGCCGAATAGCCGAACCAATCGACATACTTTTCCCTGGCCAAATCGTTGAAGATCAGCGTGAAATGATAGAAGAAGGTCGTAAAGCGCACGATATCCGTCTTGGGGTTCTCCCGGAGCCACCGCTCCAGTTCCGCCTCCATAAAAGCAGAGGAATTCGGCGCCATTGCATTAAACGGAATCTGATGCTCCCGGTCGCCCCAGTCGTTGGTTAAATGGTTATACATCGACGTCGGATCCCACGCGATATACGCCAGAAAATCCACCGTGTACTGATGATAGGGCTGCGCCGTCCTGAGAAGCACCGTCCCCGTCGCCTCATCGAAGCGCCACTGCTCGGGCAAAACCGTCTCCCCCGTCGTTCGGTCGATCACCTGCCAGTATTTTACCGGATCGTGCAGCAGGTCGAGCTCAATCTGCTGCTCGAAAAAGCCGCGCAGCAGCGGGATCGACAGCGTCTTGCCCTCAGCCGTGACAAACTCGGTCATGAGGTAACACTGCTGGCGTTCGGACAGGTGCTTCCTGGCGAAATCGTTGTGCTCGCGCGCCACAAAATAGGTCGTATAAATCTGTGCATCGAGATCCTTCACCTCTTCCGGCAGCTTCGTGCCGTCCGAATCGCGGAGTGCGTCGGCTCCCAGCCGCGCCATCATTTCCTTCGTCTGCTCTAAAAAATTCGCTTCGCTGGGAAGTGTCAAACGTCCCGTCACCTTCTTCATCCTTTTCTCCTCATCCTTTTCTTTGAGCCGGCCGCGCCGCATCATCCCTTATCACCGCCGACCATCATTCCCTCCGTTAATTGCTTTTGAACCAGAATGTACAGGATCAATGTGGGCAGCATGACGATAACCAACCCGGCATAAAGCGTGCCGTAATCGGCCGCGCCGCGGCTCGCCTGCTGCAGGTTGATCAGCCCGACCGGCAGAGTGTATTTCTGTGTCATCAGCGTCTGTGCCAAAATGTATTCGTTCCAAAAAGCTAAAAAATTAAAGAGAATCACGGTCGTAATGCTGGGCTTTGCCATTGGCACCATAATATCCATCATCGTGCGAAAGTAGCCCGCCCCGTCGATATATGCCGCTTCCTCGTAGGTTTTTGAAATCGTTCGAAAATAATTGCCCAACAGATATACCGTAAAGGGAATCTGCGTCGCCGCATAGATCAACGCCAGCACCAGCGGATTGTTGAGAAAAATTTTCGCCTTCAGCATCCTGTCCCATCCCAAAAGCATCAGGAAGATGGGGATGACGACGTAGGACAGGTTGACAAAAAGTCCCGCGCGCAGGTATGCGTTGACCAGACGGCTTCCGCGGAACGAAAACCGGGACAGCACATAGGCCGCCGGAACGGAAACCGCCAGCAGGAAAAGCAGGCCTAATGAGGTAACCAGAACGGAATTAAGAAAATACTGGCTCATCTTTGCCGAGGTCCACGCCTCCACAAAGTTCTCCCATGCAATCCCCTTCGGGATCGACCAGGCATTGCCGTAAAATTCAGTGTTTTCCTTAATCGATGCAAAGAACACCCAAATAATCGGAATGAGAAAGGAAATCGCCATCATCGTCAGACAAAAATAAACGAAAAACCTCGAAAGCTTATGAGTCGAAGACATCCGATGCTCCTTTCTAATACTGGACGACGTCCCGTTTGGTAATCCGGTTGATAATCGCCGTCAGACCAAACGAGAACAGAAATACGACGACGCCAATCGCCAATCCGTAGCCATAGCTGGAGTTGTCGTAGGCCTGGTCGTACAGGTAATTGAGCAGCGTAGCGCTTGCCCCGTCCGGCCCTCCGCCTGTGAGCACGCGCACGATCTGGAAAGCGATATTGATATTGGAAATGACATAGAAGGTCAGCGTCGTTCGAATCGTCTCCCACGACAAAGGCAGCGTTACGTCGAAAAACTGGCGGACGCGCCCCGCGCCGTCGATGGCCGACGCTTCGTAGAGCTGCTGCGGAATTTGCGCCATTGAGCTCATATACATCACCATGTAATAGCCCACCGCCTGCCATATCATCGCAAACGCAATCGAATCGACGACAAGCCCCTGCCCCAGAAAGGGAGTGTTTTGCCACGTTTCTCCATGAAATAAGCGGAAAAACCCGTTCAGCAGGCCATCATCCATACCATACAC
>JAEXCD010000066.1 GCA_023393715.1 Bacillota bacterium | reverse complement strand
CGCGAAGCCTGGAGGAGGATTTGGTACGCCGCGATTTTACAATCAATGCGATGGCGTGGAATCCAACCGGGGGACTGCTGGACCGGTTTGGCGGCGCGGCGGATCTGGCGCATCGCCGACTTCGGTCGGTGGGCGATCCCCGGCAGTCGATGCACGAGGATGCGCTTCGTATGCTTCGCGCCATTCGCTTTGCCGTGCGCTTCGATCTCGCACTGGAGCCGGAGCTGCAGGCGGCGATTCGCGAAAATGCACCGCGCATTCGCTTGCTGAGCGCTCGGCGACGCCGCGGCGAGCTCGATGCGATGTGGCTCGGAGAGCGTCCGCAGGACGCGATCGACAGGCTTTGGGAATATGGATTGCTTTCGGCCCTGTTTCCGGAATTTGAAGCGTGCGGCGCACGGGAACGACGCCGGGCGGGTCGGTGCATGGAGCGGATGCCCCGTACGGCGGAGGATCGATGGGCGGGCTTTCTGTTTGGCATGGCGTCCGCCTCGTCGAATTCGCTGTGCCGTCGTACCGTTTCGTTTCCGTTTCGACAATGGTCGTTTTCGGTGCGGGAGGAAAAGCTCATTCGGTGCATGCTCGAGGCGGCGGACGCGTTTTTCGGGCCACTTACGCGGGGCGCGTTGCAGCCGTGGCGCGAAGCGCTGGGAGAGCACATCCGTTCCGTCCTTTTTCTTCTGGAGGAGTGCGGGGCGGCGGAAGCAGCGGCGCGCGTCGGTGCACAGCTCGAGCAAATGGGGCGGGAGCACATCCCGATCAGACGGCAGGAGCTCGCGATTTGCGGGGATGAGCTGAAAAAAATGGGGTATAATGAAGGCACAGCTTTGGGCGACGAGTTGGCGTTTTTATTCTCGGAGGTGGTGGAGGGACGAATTCCCAATGAAGGACGGGCCTTGAAAAAGCATGCAGCCGAGCACCTCGCATCGCAGCCGGCGAAGAAGAAAAAGGATAGGGGATGACGATGAAGCGAATACTTATTGCCGATTCCAGCGCGGATCTGAATCCGGCGCTGACCGAACGATTGAACGTGCGTCACGTTCCGTTCCCCATTAACGTGGGCGGAAAGGAATATCTCGACGACGGGTCGATGGATATTCCTGAGTTTATACAGACGGTGAAGGCCTCGTCTGAGGTCGCCAAGACCGCTGCGCCGCCTCCGGCGGGGTTTGAGGCGGCGATGGAGGATGCCGAGGAGAGCTTTATCGTGACCATTTCGTCGAAGCTGTCGACGACATACGTCAATGCGTGCCTTGCCGCGCGCGAGGTGATGGAAAAGCGACTTAGGCGCGTTCACGTATTCGACTCCAGATCGGCCTCGGTCGGTGAAACCGCAGTATGCGCCAAGCTGCGCGAATGGATGGATGCGGGACTGGGCTTTGACGAAATCGTGCGGCGCGGGGAGGCGTTTATTGAAAGCCTGCATACGTACTTCGTCCTGGAGGACTTATCGACGCTGGTGAAGGCGGGCCGCATTCCCAAATTGGCCGGAAAACTCGCGAAGCGCCTGTCGATCGTGCCCGTGTGCGCCGGGATTCAGGGTGAAATTAAGGTGCATGAGATCAAAAGAGGAGTAAAGAGCGCGCTGAACCGCATGAGCGCCGCCATCGGGGAAAGTCTGAAGGATTTCTCGGATCGGACGCTGTATATCGCGCATGTAAATTGTCCCGAGCGCGCGGAGGAGGTTCGCGGCCTCGTGCTGGAAAAAGCGAACTTTGTCGATTGTCAGATTGTCGCAGCGAGGGGGCTGAGCACGACGTATGCGAATGACGGCGGCATTATCGTCGCGTATTGACGCCGTTTCGGCGATGCGGTCAAAGAGCGGGATGACGGTGAAAATCCGACAGGTTCTCCTGTCGTTTTTTCGTGTAAAGGAAGTACATTTCCCAATTTGTGGTATAATGTCAAAATAGGTCTAATGAAAAACAAAGGAGATTCGAGATGACGGCAGTATTGATTTCCCACGAAAATGACAAAGCAGTATACACCACAGAGGTGTCTCAGGAAGTATTTGAACAGGCGATTACGCGCGTATATCAGCGGACGAAGGGCCGCTATCAGATTCCGGGATTCCGCAAGGGACACGCGCCGCGCAAATTGATTGAAGCGAATTACGGCGTCGGCGTTTTTTATGACGATGCGCTGAACGAGGTTCTGCCCGGCGCCATTGAAGCGGCGACGAAGGAATTGGGTCTGGAGCCGATCGGACAGCCCAGTGTCGATCTGAAGGATTTTGAAGCCGGCAAGACGATCGTATTTGAAGTGACGACGGAAACCCAGCCGCATCCGACGCTGGGCGATTATAAGGCGATTGAAGTGGCGAAGAGAGAGACTTCCGTCAGCGACGAGCAGGTCGACGAGGTGATTCGCCGCGAACAGGAAAAAAATGGCGTTCAGCGCGAGGTGAGCGACCGTCCGGCCGGGGATGGCGATGAGGTGACGATCGACTTTGAGGGCTCGGTGGACGGCGTGCCTTTTGAAGGCGGCAAGGCAGAAGGCCACAAGCTGGTTCTGGGCTCCAACAGCTTCATTCCGGGCTTTGAAAAGCAGGTCGAGGGACATTCCGTCGGCGAAGAATTTGACATCGACGTCACGTTCCCGGAGAACTATGGCGCGCAGGAGCTGGCCGGGAAGGCGGCGGTATTCCACATTGTGCTGCACGGCATCTCGGAGCGGGAGCTTCCGGAGCTGGACGATGATTTTGCTCAGGATGTTTCTGAATTCGATACGATGGACGAATACCGTCAGTCGGTAAAGGAAAACCTGGAGAAGGAAGCCGGGGAGCGCAACCGCGCACAGTGCGAGAACGACGCGATCGAAAAGCTGATCGAGATTTCGGATGTGCACGTGCCGCAGGCGATGATTGACGAGCAGGTCGAGCAGCAGATCCGCGATCTGGCCAATCAGGTGCAGCAGATGGGCCTCGGTCTGGACAAATATCTGGAGTATACCAATCAGACGATTGACCAGCTCCGCGAGCAGCACGCGCCGATGGCGGAGCGCCGTGTTGCGGGCGATCTCGTACTGACGAGTCTGGTCGAGGCGGAGTGCATCGAAGCGTCCGACGAAGAAATTGAAGCCGAGATTCGCCGTTTGGGCGAGCGCTACGGAGCAAAGGACGTCGAGGACTTTGTCAAGAGAGTAAAGGAAGCGGGCAACGACGCCCTTGTTGCGCAGGATGTGAAGAAGAAAAAGGCGATTGACCGCCTCATGGAGTGCGTGCGCTTTGTCGAGCCGAAAGCAGAGGCCGAAGAGGCGACGGACGCAGAGGCGGAGGAGGTCTGACACCGACCTTCCTTCGATCGCAGAAGGGAGAAAGCATGCCATTAGTACCAACTGTTATTGAGCAGACCAACCGCGGAGAACGCGCGTATGATATCTATTCGAGATTGCTGGAGGAGCGCATTATTTTTGTGACGGGGGAAATCGAGACCCATATGGCCGATCTCATCGTCGCGCAGCTGCTCTATCTCGAATCAAAGGATCCGAAGAAGGATATTCAGCTCTACATCAATTCGCCGGGCGGCGTCGTCACGGCCGGATTGGCGATTTTTGATACGATGAATTACATTCAGTGCGACGTTTCGACGATATGCGTCGGCATGGCGGCGAGCATGGGCGCCGTGCTGCTGGCGGCCGGAGCAAAGGGGAAGCGCTTTGCGCTGCCGAATGCCGAGATCATGATTCACCAGCCGTCGGGCGGTGCGCAGGGGATGGCGTCGGATATTGAGATCACGGCGAATCAGATCCTGAAAACGCGCGAACGCCTGAACCGCATTTTGTCGAAGCGGACGGGCCAGACGCTGAAGACCATTCAGCGCGATACGGAGCGCGACCGCTGGCTGGACGCGGAGGAAGCGAAGAAGTACGGCCTGATCGACGACGTTATTTTGCTACAGGAATAAGAACGGGAAAGGAGCGATTATGGCGACATATGAAGAAGAGCCGATTCGCTGTTCGTTCTGCGGAAAGACGTCCGATCAGGTAGAACGAATCATTGCCGGGCCGAATGCCTATATTTGCAATGAATGCATTGATCTTTGCAGCGACATCATCGAGGAGGAACGCCGGACGAACGGATATGCCGCGCCTTCCGATCAAAAGCTGCCGACGCCGACAGAAATCAAGCGCATCCTGGATGATTACGTCATCGAGCAGGATGAGGCGAAGATGGCGTTGGCGGTCGCGGTGTACAATCATTACAAACGCATATTCCGTTCGTCGGAGAGCGAGGTGGAGATTCAGAAATCGAACATCTGCCTCATCGGTCCCACGGGCTCCGGGAAAACACTGCTGGCGCAGACGCTGGCGCGCATCCTGGATGTGCCGTTTGCGATTGCCGACGCGACGACGCTGACCGAAGCGGGTTATGTCGGCGAGGATGTCGAAAACATCGTGCTGAAGCTGCTGCAGAACGCGGATTACGACGTCGAGCGGGCGCAGCGCGGGATTATCTATATCGACGAGATCGACAAAATCGCCCGAAAGTCAGAAAATCCCTCGATTACGCGGGACGTCAGCGGAGAAGGCGTTCAACAGGCGCTTTTGAAGCTGATCGAAGGAACGGTCTCCAATGTACCGCCTCAGGGCGGGCGCAAGCATCCGCATCAGGAGTACATTCAGGTCGATACGAGCAACATCCTGTTCATCGTCGGCGGTGCGTTTGCCGGAATGGAAAATATTATTAAAAACCGCCGGGATAAAAATTCGATCGGCTTTGGCGCGACGATGCACGCGGTGGAGGATGTGCCAATCGGCGAGACGCTGAGCGAGGTGATTCCGGAGGATCTCATGAAATTCGGGCTGATTCCGGAGTTTATCGGGCGTGTGCCGATTATTGTGACATTGGATGAGCTCAGCGTATCGACGCTGCGCCGCATCCTGACGGAGCCGAAAAATGCGCTGACAAAGCAATACCGGGAGCTGTTCCGGCTCGACGGCGTCGAGCTGAGCTTTACGGAGGAGGCGATTGAGGCAATCGCGAAGAAAAGCTATGAGCGCAAGATGGGGGCGCGCGGACTGCGGTCCATTTTGGAGGATCTGCTGATGAAGCCGATGTTCCTGCTGCCGGATCGCAAAGACGTCGCAAAGTGTGAAATTACGAAAGAGACGGTAGAGGGCGCAGAGCCGGTGCTGATTTCCAACGGGCTCGTTGAGGAGCTCGCGATGGAAAAGAAATCGCGTCGCCGAAGCTCGTAGCCAAACCCGTGTGAGACAGCCGGCAAGGGCCGGCTGTTTTTTACACCGGCATTCACCGGAGGAGTAAAGGAGGTGCCGATGACACCAAAATATTATGAGGAACGACGAACCGAGCATCCGGTCATTTTTACGCCGAATATTGTGCTGTTCCCCGGACAGCGCATGACGCTCGATCTGGAAGGCGGCGCGGCACAAAGCGCGCTGGAGGATATTGAACGACAGGGCGGAGAGGCGCTTTTCGTCACGCTGCACGACGACGGAATGTCGCCCGACATGGGGACGCTTGCGCGTGTGGTACAGGGCTTTCGCCTGGCGGACGGCGTAAATAAGGTGTTGGTTCAGGGCGTTCACCGCGTGCGCATTGAGGATATGACGCAGAGCGCACCATTTCCGAAGGCAGCAGCGGTCGATTACATCTATCATCCCGAGCTCATCCAGCCTCGCGATGCGGATCAAAAGCTCATGCATCTCGTCGCGATGACGGCCGTCCACTATTTGAAGGCGGAAGGGAATCTGTCGGAGTCGATGCTGATGGGGCTGTTGAATACGCCCGATCCCTGCGCACTCAGTGATGAAATCTGCGCGCAGCTGACGCTCAAGGCGGAGGAGGCGGAGGCGCTGCTCGGGGAATTAGACATCTGGGAGCGCCTGCGCCAGCTTTACGTTCAGTTGACGGTGCTCAACGAATTGGCCGAGCTGAGCGCAGAGCTGGATCAGCGTGTTACGGAACGGATGAATCAGTCGCAAAAGGAATACATGCTGCGCGAACAGATGCAGATGATTCGGGACGAGCTGGGCGAAGATCCTCAGGATCCCGCTTCGCTGGAGGAAACGTATCAAAAGCAGATTGCCGCCTTGGATATGCCGCAGAGCGCAAAAGAGTCGGTGCTCAAGGAGGTGGAGCGGATGAGCTACCTGCCGCCGAGCTCGCCGGAGCTCAACGTCTCGCGCGCGTATCTGGATACGGTACTCGACCTTCCGTGGGGCGTATATTCCAAGGATACGCTCGATTTGCAGCGCAGCAGAAGCGTGCTGGATCGCCGGCACTACGGTCTGAAGGAGGTCAAGGAACGGATTCTGGAATTTATCGCCGTCCGCCAGCTTCGACAGGACAGCA
>JAEXCD010000055.1 GCA_023393715.1 Bacillota bacterium | reverse complement strand
CTTTTGGAGCGCGCCAAGCGCATGGTCGAGGGCGGACAGGATGTCATGATTCTGCTGGATTCGATTACCCGACTGTCTCGCGCGTACAACATCACGACACAGTCGAGCGGCAAAACGCTGAGCGGCGGTCTGGATCCCGTCGCCATGTATCCGCCGAAACGCTTTTTCGGTGCGGCGAGAAATATCGACGGGGATGGCAGCTTAACGATCCTGGCGACGTGCCTTCGCGATACGGGCTCGCGCATGGACGAAATGAGCTACGAAGAATTCAAGGGCACCGGCAACATGGAGGTGCATCTGAGCCGCGATCTTTCCGAGCTGCGCATTTTTCCGGCGATCGACATCTTCGCCTCGGGTACGCGCCGGGAGGATCTCCTGCTCGACGCCGACGAACAGAAGGCCATGGTTCAGGTGCGCCGGCAGGCGCGGCAGCGAAAGGAAGCGGAAGCGGTCGAGCAGTTCGTTCAGCTGATTAAAAACACCCCGGACAACGAAAGCCTGTGCCGGCTCATTTTGGATCCCTCAGGGCGGACGGCGCCAAAAAGGGAAAGAGGCTGAGACAAATGAGCGCGTTCGGGTATATAGAAGATCAGTGAAACCGGTACGGGAAAACAGGAGGCGCATCATGAAGGATATACTGAGAAAAACGATGGACTTTGGAATGGGACTATTCGCCGTTTCAAAGGAAAAAACGGAAGCTTTTGTGGAGGAAATGGTCAGGCACGGCGAAATTCAGCGTGAAGAGGCTTCCCGTGTGGTCGACCAGCTCGTGGAAAAGGGAAAAGAGCAGCGCAGCCAGGTTGAACGCTATATCGACGAACAGATCGCAAAGCGCGTCGGCAGCTTTGCGACGAAGGACGACGTTCGTCAGATTCTTCGGGAGGAGTTTGCCGCGGCGCATGCGACACAGCCCGAGGACGGAGAATAGGGACGGCGCTTTTGCGATAACGAGCAGAAACGGAAAGATTTGCGGCAACGCGTAAAACAGAAAGAGATGGCCGTGCATGAAAAAAACGAAGGTTTATCGGAATCGAAGGAGGGAGCTGATTCGCGCCGTTTTTCGGAGCGGAATCCTTCGTTTTTTGCGTGAGCCGAATCTTCGCGCCGAAACAGCGGAGGTGCGGGAGCACCGGCTGGAGGAGCGCGATCGGGAGATGGGCAAAACGCTCGTCAACCTTTTTGTGTCATTGGGAGCGACCTATGTCAAGCTCGGACAGATGCTTTCCACGAGGCATGATATCCTGTCGGAGGCTACGGTTCGCGAGCTGGAGGTGCTGCAGGATGATGTCGCGCCGGAGCCGGTGGAGGCCGTTCGCAAAACCATTGAGGAAGAGCTCGGCGCGCCGCTTGAGACGGCTTTTTGCGCATTGGAGGAACGGCCGATTGCTTCGGCGTCGATTGCGACGGCCTATCGTGCGAAGCTCGTGGACGGGACGCCGGTTTGCATCAAGGTGCAGCGGCGGGGGATTGCCGAGACGATTCGTATCGACCTGCAGGTGCTGGAGGATGTCGTGCGCCGTTTTGCGCCCCTGATGAAGTTTTCGCGCGTCTTAGAGGTCGATGAGGTTCTGGCCGCGTTCCGCGACCAGATGACCTTCGAACTTGATTTTCGAATCGAAGCGCAGAATCTGGAAACATTTGCGAAATTTCACCGACAGGACAAGTACGTGCGTGCGCCGAAGTGTTACCACGAGTGGACGACGACGCGCATTATGACGCTGGAGTACATCGGCGCCCTGCCGCTGAAAGAGGTGTCAAGGCAATGCGGCGCGGACGAACGCGCGGAGATCGCGCGGCGCATCCTGTACTCGTATTCCAATCAGGTTTTCCGCGACGGTTTTTTCCACGGGGATCCGCACCCGGGCAATATTATGATCGAGCCGGAGCAGCATATCGTCTTTTTGGATTTCGGCATCATCGGGCGGCTGTCGAAGAAAAACAAGTACGCCATTCTGACGTTCTTTCTGGGTATTGCGAAGGATTCGCCGCGCATTATTCTGGACGGCCTGCTGCAGATGGGACTGGTCAGCGCAAGGGTGGATCTGCGTTCGCTTCAGCGCGACATACAGAACCTGCTCGATAAATATCTGAATATGACGCTGCATGAGGTCAAGATTTCGGAGCTGACCAACGAATTTTTTGCCCTTCTGTACCGATACGAAATCCGTGTGCCGGGCTCTCTGACGATGCTGGCAAAAACCTTTATCATCATGGAGGGCGTCGTCGAAAATCTGGGGCTGGAGCAAAATATTCTGGAAATCGCGGAGCCGATTGCACGAAAGCTGGTGCGTAATTTTATTTCAAAGGATTACGTTTCGGAGTACATGCTGCCGACGGCCTACGACAGTACGGCGTTTTTGCGCGAGCTGCCGGAGACAGTCACCGATTTTTCCCGGAAGCTGCGTGAAAACGGATACCGTTTTGATTTGCGCACGGAAGAAAGTGCGCTGCAGCGCCGGGCCAACCGACAGAATGCACAGGCGGTGGCGCTGGGGCTGGCGTTGTTGGCAAATGCCATTTTGTTTTCGGCGTTTTTTTTGGTCGCGGCCTTCAGCCCACGTCCCTTTATAGTGCGAATTGCGCAGTGGGGCGCGATTTTGTCGGCCCTTTTTGAAGTAACCGGAGCTGTTTTCTTCATTGTGCGCTGGTTCTACAGCGCGCGGGCGAGGCGCGGAGAGTGGTAGCAAGCGGCTTCCTCTTCGTTGACAATCTCGCCGTAAGCCATCTATAATAAACAGAGAAACAAAAGGAGCGCAGCATGAAAACGTGGAAAAAGTGGATTCCGGTCATCGGGCTGGGAGTAGTGGCGCTCACCGCCTGCGGTTCAGGAGCGAGCTACCGGGCCGGGACGTATGAAGGCTCAGGAGTCGGATATAATCAACAGGAAAAAATCCGCCTTTCCGTCACCGTGGCGGAGGACGGGTCATTGTATGAAATTAAGATTTTAGAGCAGAATGAGACACCGGAGATCGGCGGAAAAGCGTTGGATACCCTGATCGAGGAGGTTCTTCGAACCAATTCGCCGCAAGTCGACGCCGTGTCCAATGCGACGCGAACCACGGAGGGCTTTCGGGAAGCGTTGAACGAAGCGTTGGAGCAGGCAAAATGATGAAAGAGTCCTGCGGGCTGACGCTTGCAGGATTTTTCGGATGCGCTGCTTTGCGGCGGGAAGAGAGGGAACATGTTTTTGATTTTTGGCCTCGTCGGGATCGGTATTTTGTGGCTGGTCTCGACGTTGTTGAAGCTGTCGATGAAGGTGTTCTGGAAGCTGCTCGTCAACGGAATCTTTGGCGTGCTGCTTCTGACCATCGCCAATATCGGCGCCGCGGCTACGGGAATCGTGCCGGTTGAAATCGGGCCGGTTCGAGCGGTGCTGGCCGGCGTTTTGGGGCTTCCCTACGTCGCGTTTCTTCTGATTAAAAATGCGATGCAATTTTAGACGGAAAAGAAATTTCAGGAAAAGAAATTTTACATGGAAAGACCGGCACTCAGCGCGAGTGTCGGTCTTTTCCATAATGAAGAAATAATCTAAACGTTCCCCTTGGAGGAGACGACGTTAGAGGAGCCAATGTTACTTTTTGTTTTCCCTCTTGTACTTGGTCGGCGTCTGATGCGTCTTCTTTTTGAATACCTGATTGAAGTAGGATTGTGAATTAAAGCCGACAATCGAGGCGATTTCCTCCATCGTATAGTCTGTCGTCGTCAACAGCTCTTTGGCGATGTCGATGCGCTTGTGCAACAGGTAATCGATCGGGGTGAGCCCGTAGTTGCGCTTGAATTCGTGTACAAGGTAGTATTTGTTCAGGTAGCTGATGCTTGCCAGCTCATCCAGCCGCAGATCGCGCGAGTAGTGAACATCGAGGAAATCCTTCACGTATTGCAGCTGTTTGTTGGACTGCGCGTCGCTCTCCAAAACGACCTGAGAATCGGAATGGCGCAGAATATTCAGCATGAGCAGGCGAAGAAGCGTGTTGGAATACTGTTCAAAATACGACGCCTTTTCCGCCATTTCGCGGATAATTTGTCTCAGGATTTCATATATCGTATCGCGGCTGTCGGCATAGTTTTGCAGAAATGTATAGGTGTCCAGAAAATCGCTGAGAGTCTCCGGGGCGTTCGTTTCGGGAGTCAACGCGTCCAGAGAGGGCATACGATTCTTGTGAAGAGACAGTCCCTGAATGCCCAGTACAAAGTATTCGAAGGCGGATTCATCGCGCCGGTCTTCGGTATGGCGGATGTTGGAGCCTACGATAACCAGATCGTCCTGCTGCAGCGGGACAATCTTGTCTTCGACTTTCATTACTCCCTTTCCTCCGGTTACATAGAATAACTCCGCATATGGGTGGACGTGCAGTGTTGAGTGCCAGTCTTCGTCATACTTGGAATGGCGCGCATAAACCAGCTTCAAATGCGGCCACTGAAAATGATCCTTTGCGCCAAAATTGAAAACGGTGTCCATAGGCTCTCCTCCTTCTTTTCTAAAAAATGTATTTGAACAAGTATACCATTTCACACATAAAAAAACAATAGAGCTAAAAGAAATTTCGTAAAAAAGAAGAAAAAAAGGGGGAGGAAATTTCTGGTTGCGACGGTCGCAGGGGAGACGGAAAGAGCATGTATCGTGCTTTAAAGCCGCACAGCGAAGTAAGAAAAAAGAATATTCACAATATATATAAATAAAAAACCTCTTTTCCGGTAAAAATTAAACGTTTGCCCCGCTATAATAGTAGGTAGATCGAGAACAATAAGGAGGTTCTTATGAAATTGAAAAAGATTGCGGCTTCCCTCATGGCCGCGCTGATGGTGCTGTCTCTTGCGGCCTGCGGCGGAAATAACGGCTCAGGCAGCTCACAGGAGGCGTCGGAAGAGAGCAAGGCAGCTTCGGAAACCACGGAGGAATCGGCGGCATCGGAAGAAGGAAAACCATTTGCGGGCCAGACACTGAAGGTAGCCGGCCTCGATGGCGGGTACGGTACGGACGGCTGGAAGGCGGTTATCGCCGGGTTTGAGGAGCTGACGGGCGCAAAGGTCGAGTATCAGTTCGAAAAGAATATTGCAGAGGTCATTCGTCCTCAGATTGCCGCCGGGGAAGGTCCGGACGTCATCTACAACAGCATTGGCGGCGTCGGCGGTCTGACGGAGACCATGATCAAGGAGGAGATGCTGTTAGATATCAGCGATGTGTTTGAAATGACTGTTCCCGGCGAGACCGTAAAGGTGGGCGACAAGCTGATCGGCGGATTCCTCGATACGTACAACACGAAACCGTACGGCGATGGGAAGGTTTATCTCGCGCCGCTGTTCTATTCTCCGACAGGACTGTGGTATAACAAGGCCATGTTCAAGGAGAATGGCGGAAAGTATGAACTGCCGACGACCTTTGATCAGATGCTTGCTCTGGGCGAGCAGGCCAAGGCGGATGGCGTTTCGCTTCTGACCTATCCGACGGCCGGATACTTCGACGGCTTCACGTATGCGCTGATCAACGAGGTGGGCGGCACGGTGCTGTTCAACAAGCTGATGAACTATGACGTAGAAGCGTGGAAGAGCGAAGCGACGCCGGTGTTTGAAATCATCGGAAAGCTTGGCGCCTATCTGGAACCGAACACGGTTGCACAGGCGAACGGGGAAGGCTTTACGAAGAACCAGTTTGCGGTCATGCAGAACAAAGCGTTGTTCATGCCGAACGGAAACTGGATCGTCGGTGAGATGGCGGATGCACTGTCGAAGGGCGGCGAAGGCGCAGAGATGGCAGAAGGGTTTGAGTGGGGCTACATGGCGCTTCCGGCCGTTTCCGAGGGCGGCGATCGCTACGCATACACCTTCTTTGAGCAGTGCTTTGTGTCGAAGGATGCAAAGAATGCGGATCTGGCAAAGGCGTTTATCGCGTATCTTTATTCGGATGCCGCGGTAAAGGCGTTCTACGAAAACGGCAACGCGCTGCAGCCGGTGGTCGGCGCAGAGGAACAGATCACGGATCCGCTGATGAAGGCGGTGTACGGCGTATATGCGACGGGTGCGAAGCCGGCTATGGGCGGCTTTGCGGCGGCTCCGGCCGTTGAGGGCGTCGTGATGTCTGATGCACTGTTTACGGCGATTGATTCCGTCATGTCCGGCGCCAAGACGGCTGCGGAGTGGCAGCAGGGCGTCGTTGATGCCGCACAGGCATTGTACAATGCGGTTCAGGCTCAGTAGGCCTGTAATTCTGGAGGCAGTGGGGAGTCTTCTCCACTGCCTTTTTTCGAAACGAGGAAAGCATGAGAAAGAGTCCATCAAGAAGAGCATTTGAATGGCTGTGCTCTTTCCCGGCGATTTTTTTGTATACGATATTCTTGGTCTATCCGACGATCAGCATTTTCTTAAACTCCGGATACCGATGGGGTGGATTGTCGGGAAAAAAGAGCTTCGTCGGGTTTGAAAATTTTCAGAAGCTGGCAGCGGATCCCAAATTTATCCGCGCATTTCAAAATACGGTATTTCTTATGGTGCTCGTCACGATCGTGACGATGGCCTGCGCGATTATCTTTGCGGCAATTCTGACCAGGGAACGCATCCGGGGACAGAATTTTTTCCGAATCCTGTTTTACATACCGAACATCCTGTCCATTGCCGTCGTGGCGGCGATTTTCGCCGCGGTGTATGGTAT
>JAEXCD010000011.1 GCA_023393715.1 Bacillota bacterium | reverse complement strand
TTACCATATTGAGAGAAAGTGGAAAATCCACACAAAAAAAAGATAGCCGGAGCTATCTTTATGTGCTGTTATTCAGCAGCTGCTACAATTTCTTTTCCCTTGTAGTAACCACAATTTCCACACACGCGGTGCGGAAGCTTCGGTTCTCCACAGTTCGGGCATACCGTCGTTGCCAGTGTATTCAAGCGATAGGACGAAGCTCTTCTCTTATCTCTTCTCGCCTTTGACGTTTTTCTCTTTGGTACGGCCATGGTGAACACCTCCCCCTTCGATTGAACTTAATATCCGTAACGTATCAAAATCCGTAACGTAACAATTATACAGGCTCATAAATAAGCTGTCAAACTTTTCGCGTATCTATTTTCCGCGGGGACGCCGAACATTTCCACAGGGAAAATGCCGGACGGCAGCACATCTCACCATGCCTGTTTCTGTCTGGATCATATCGATTGCTGCCCGCTCCGTGCCTTTAGATTTTTTTCAACACTCGATCTGCATGATCTTTTCGACGCGCAGCTCATGCCTTCCCCCCTCGAACGTCGCCGTAAAAAAGGCGTCGACAATCATTTTGGCCAGATCCCCCCCGACGACGCGCGCGCCGACGGCAATGATATTGGCGTTGTTGTGGCGCACCGACATCTGCGCCGAATACGGCTCCGAACAGACTGCCGCACGAATGCCGTGTACTTTATTTGCCGCCAGGGAAATTCCGATCCCCGTACCGCAAATCAAAACACCCTTTTCAACCTCCTTCGAAACGACCTTTTCAGCTACCAGGCGTCCGTAGTCCGGATAGTCGACGCGGTTCGAATCCTTCGTCCCGTAATCGATGCATTCGTGTCCCTGTGCTTCAAGGTGCGCCATCAGCGCTTCCTTCAGCTCCACACCGGCGTGATCGCAGCCAAATCCAATTTTCATCCCGTCATCTCTCCTGTTTTATATCAATTTTCCAGTTCCCTGATTAGCATAACACAATCCGGCGCATTTTTCCCGACAAACAAAAACGGTCCCCGCAACAAAACGCCGTACAGGGGTCGATGCGCCGGTTTTCGTCCCGATTCTTCGCCCTTTCGCTTTGAAAAGCTTCAGCGCTCCCCTATAATACGACATAGAAGGTATCCGAAATCGGTTAAGGAGTCGAAATGAACGTCGTTGGCATTGTCTGTGAATTGAATCCCATGCATCGAGGCCACTGCGCCCTCGTACACCGGCTCCGCGAGCGGGCGGATGCCGTGGTCGGCGTGATGTCCGGCCCCTTTGTCCAGCGTGGCGAGCCCGCGGTGATGGACAAATGGGATCGCGCGCAGCTCGCCATTCAAAACGGCTTCGATCTCATCGTCGAGCTGCCGAGCGCCTATGTGCTGCAAAGCGCGCACGGCTTTGCCCTCGGCGCCATTTCCGTTCTCGCTCAGCTGCCGGTTTCCGCGATCGGCTTTGGCGTCGAGCCCGGCTGGCAGCTCGAATCCCTGCATCGCGCGCTCGGGATACTCGAATCTTCGGAGGCACAGGCACTGATTAAATCGCGGATGTCCGACGGAATGTCCTACCGAAAGGCACTGGAGGAGGCGCTGCCTCTCCCGCTCTCGCCAAACAGCATTCTGGCATTGGAATATCTGAGTGCCGTACAGAAAAAACAATTACACTGGAGGCTCCATTGCATGGAACGGCTCGGCTCGGATTATCACGAGTCCAGCTTAAAAACCGCTTTTCCGAGTGCAACCGCTTTGCGCCTCGCACTCAGAACGCAGCCCCTCGACCGGATTCAAACCTATTTGGCGCCCGGAACCTCGTCGACGTCTTTCCCTCCTGAGACGCCAACTCTCGACGGTCTAAGCGCGTTTTTTTCCGTTCAGGAGGCGCTCGCACCGATCGACTTTTCGCGCTCGCCTCACTTTGAAAGCGGTATGGAGCATCGCTTCCGCCGGAGCTTTCAAAGCACCGGCTCCGTCGAACAGGCCTGTCAGGCGGCCGCAAACAAAAGGCAGTCCGCGTCGCGCTACCGCCGCATGATGCTCACCTCGCTGCTCGCCATTCCCCGCACCTCGATGCTTTCCGAGCCGGGTTACCTGCGGCCGCTGGCCATGAATGCACGCGGCGCGCGCCTCCTGCGCGAGGCGACGGCGCCCGTCGTGCAAAAGCCGAGTGCGCGCAAGCTGTCTTTCGGGCAGGAAACGCTCTTTCAAATCGATCTGCGTGCGCAAAGGCTCTATGAATTGCTCTCCGGGCAGGCCGTACGGCGCGACTACCGGGCGCGGTATTTCGTAGAGTAAGTTTTCAATCCAAAAAGCTTCGAATCAAAAAAAGCGCCGGGCGTTCGCCCGGCGCTTTTTACCTTACTTCAGTTCTCCGCGGTTATTCTCCAATTCCTGAATGACGCGGCGCAGATTCTCCTGCGTATTTGCCAGAATTTCATCGACGTACGCAAACGTGCCCTCGCGAACCGTGCGCGCCGTATGCTCAGCCTTGGCGACGATCTCCTCGCCCTGCTGCGTCGCCATCTTCATGATGCGATGGTCGTTGACGAGCTCCTCCACGCGATGCTGCGCTTCTCTTTCGGCATCGTCGGCTTCCCGTCTCGCCTGCTTCAGGATCTCCTGACCCTGCTCATTGGCCTCGGCCAAAATCCGGTCCTTCTCGTCGTTCACCCATTTCGCCTGACGAATCTCCTCCGGCAGGGAATCGCGAATTTCTTTGATAATTTCATAGATCTCATCCGGATCAACGGTTACTTTTTTTGAAAACGGCACGCTGGACGCATCATCCAGTACATCCTCAAGCTCTTCAATCAGCTGCAGAATATCCATCATTTCCCCCCGTTAGTGTTATACTTTTCCATCAACCTCTTCGCCACAGACGGCGGCACCAATGTCGATACGTCGCCTCCCCAGCTGGCCACCTCGCGCGCATGCGACGCACTGATGTGTACGTGCGCCCCATCGGCCGCAAGAAAAAGCGTCTCCATCTTCGGATAGAGCGCACGGTTGATCTGTGCCATCTGGCGTTCTATTTCGAAATCCGAGAATTCCCGAATTCCACGAACTACTCCATCCGCCTCGTGCAGACGGACAAAATCGACCAAAAGCCCTGAAAATCCTTCTACAACGACGTTATCACAATCATACAATAGTTCGCGGATCATTTCAATTCTTTCCTCGAGGCGGAACAGCGATTGTTTATTCGTATTGACAAGGACGCCCACCACGACCTCGTCAAAAAGGGCGGCACTTCGATGAATGACATCGAGATGCCCATACGTTATCGGGTCAAAACTGCCCGGGTAAATCACTTTCACGCTATTTCCTCCTTATACATCCGAATTCGCTTCGTTCCGTAGTCTCGGCAAAAAACTTCCCGATATCCCGCTATGCCGTCCAGGGCATTGTCGTTTCGATCGCTTTCCACAATCACCAGAGCGTCCGGCTCCAGCTTATTCAGGCGGCGCAGTTGCTCCATGGCCAGTAAATCCAGCCCGCTCCCAAACGGCGGATCGAGGTAGACATAGTCGAACCGATAGGGCGTTCGCGCGATATTGGTTCGAAAGTCTCCCTGGAGCACTGAAGACTGCGCCTCGCATTTCGTTTTTTTGATGTTGTCCCGCAGCACGCGCGCCATCCCCCTCGATTTCTCCGAAAACACACAGAAACGCGCCCCGCGGGACAGAAATTCAATGCCGATCTGTCCGGTTCCGGCAAACACATCCATACAAACCGTCTGTTTTCGGAACGGCTGAAGCACATTAAATACCGCTTCCTTTATTTTATCCTCTGTCGGGCGTGCCGGTTCTCCCTTCGGGGGCGGATCGATACGCATTCCTCTTTTTTCGCCGGATATAATCCGCATAATGCCTCCATCAATTCAGCGCGATTTCTGAAAAACGACTTTTTTCCTGAGCTACTGCCGTCGCTAACGGCTCCGGCAATGAGCCTGCCTCCGCAAGAAGCGCCTCATAACGCTGCATCCAATCGCGCGCCAGCTCCAGCGCACCGCTTTCGGACTGCGCCAGCCGATCGTACAGGCCGGATACGCCGTGCTGCTGCGTCCCAAAGCGCTCTCCGGCGCCGCGAAGCGCCAAATCGCGCCGCGCAATCTCAAAACCGTCCTCACTCTTTTCCAACACGCGAAGCCGCTCCAGCGACGAAGGCGATGGGGACTGCGCCACTAAAATGCAGTGCGACTTCCCGGCGCCGCGTCCGACGCGTCCCCGAAGCTGATGAAGCTGTGCCAAGCCAAAGCGCTCCGCCGCCCCGATGACGATCACCGTGGCATTCGGCACATCGACGCCAACCTCGATCACGGTCGTCGCAACCAAAAGATCGATTTCACCATTTCGAAAGGCGGTAAACACCGCTTCTTTTTCTTCCGCCTTCAGCTGGGCATGCAGCACGCC
>JAEXCD010000002.1 GCA_023393715.1 Bacillota bacterium | reverse complement strand
CTATTTGTGCAACACCGCACGAAGAAACTCGACAATTTCCTTAATATATCCGAAGGACGCCGCAGAGCTGGATAAGCCGTTCGACAGGGAATCGACCGTATCGATGGCGGAGGCCGCGACGTATTCGACGGTATCCGAGACATCCGAGGTTAGGCGCGCGGTATTGATCATCGTATCCTTCACCCCGGTAATCGTCTCTTCGATCTCCGACGAGGAATTTTTCAGAATCCCATCGACCTGCGTCAGGGTCGAATTCAGGTGATCCGTCACCTCCGGCAGATCCTTCAGCGTCTTGTCCAGCTCCTTTTTATTGGACTCGATCACGGTGGCCAGTGTGCCCAGCGTTCTCGACAGCTTTGCCAAAACGCCGATTAAGTACACTAAGGCGACGATGGCGACCAGACAAAGAACGGCCAGAAGCAATTCCGGAATGGTGAAGGTGAGTGTGAACTGACTCGGTTGATTCACGGGATGCCCCCTTTCCCTATTCCTCGATCTCTTCCTTAAGCTCTTCGAGACCCTCTTCCACCTCGTCAATCGCGGGGCGAATGCTCGTCATTTTGCTTTCAACATGCTCCGAATACATATTTCTGGCTTTTTCGAGCGTGTCCGTCGTCTTTTCCTTTACCGCCTGCATCGCCTCAGAGGAACGCACCTTTATGGTTTCAGCCGCATTTTTTGCCGCAGAGGCAATATCTTCTCTCGTTTCGGCGCCGGATTTCGGAGCAAACAAAAGCCCTGCCGCGCTGCCCAGCGCCGCCCCGACAACCAATCCCAAAGAAACTCTCTTCGCGTCCTCCCGGCGTGCACGACGAATCTGAGCTCTTTTCTTCTGTTCTAAATATTCTGCAATCCCCATAGGTTCCTCCTTCATTTTCCGCGCAAAAATGCGGTACAATGGCTTACTCGTCTTTATTATGTACCCATTTTCATTTCACTTCAAGCAAACGTTGATATAAAAAAACTTGCACTCTTCGCACACATTTGGCTAAAGACTGCAAGCCGTCCTATGGAAGGGCCTTACTTCATTAAGACCTTCTATAATTGAAGGTGGGTTCGCTGCCGCTTCTCTGCTGAAGTCCCGGCTTCGGGCATGTCATCAAGAAACGGACGCCGCAATCCCTTATGAGATGCGTAGGTTTAATTATTCAGGCCGCTTACTCCAAGGACATCTCGATTATATCAGTTTTCCCCCTTCTCTGCAAGTAAACGGACAATCGCTTCCATGCTGCTTAGGCTTTCTGTATGCTCCTGAATATGATAGGATTAGAACAACATCAACCCGTCCGAAAGGAGTCCACATGGGGAAAATCGTCAATCTATTCGCCAACCACACCTCGCGCTCCGGCGCGGTAAAAAACAGGGTCATCGACGTCCTGCATAAAAACGGCTTTGAGGTCAGCCGCATCTATCATTCGGACGCCGTCTACAATATCGTATTGGGCGGAGACGGCACATTTCTGCGCGCTGTTCGGAACAGCTCTTTTTCATCCATCCCCTTTGTGGGCATCAACACGGGGCATTTAGGCTTTTTTCAGGAGATCGACGCGGAGCGGTTGGACGAGTATTTCGAATTGCTCGCACGCGGTTCGTTCCACCTCGATCAGCTGCACCTGCTTCGCGCCCGCGTCGAAACCGACTCCTGGACTTATGAGGTTCTGGCGGTCAATGAATTCGCCATCACCTCATCCGAAACGAGAATGCTGCATTTTCAGGTTCAGTTCGATCAGATCCCCCTCATCGATCTCGCAGGAGACGGTATTTTGCTCTCGACACCGGCAGGCTCGACCGGATATAATTTATCGGCCGGCGGCTCCATCCTGTACCAGACATTAGACGGCTTTCAATTCGCGGTTGTAGCCTCGGGAAAATCTCGGCGCTATCACACATTGCCCGCGTCCATCGTCGTTCCTTCCTCATCGGTTTGCACCGTTCACCCGGACCGTGAGGACTGTGATGCGATCAAGCTGGTCGTCGACGGGTTGGAACAGCACTATCGCGGATTGCGCAGCATTCGGATCGATCAGCCGGAGCAGACCATTCGCCGCGTCGTATTTCGTCCGGATTGGTACTGGTTTAACCTGAAGGATAAATTTCTGCAATAAACTTCAACGTCATTGCATCGAGGAGGAAAGTATGCAAATCGTCATCGTCGGCGCCGGCAAGGTCGGCACCGCGCTTTGTGCCAATCTGAGCTCAGAGGGGCACGATATTACCCTGATTGAGCGCGAGCCCGGCAAGCTGCAGGATCTGTTGGATCGCTTTGATATTTTGGGTCTCGTCGGGAACGGCTCTTTTTATGATGTTCAAAAGGAGGCCAAGGTCGACTCGTGCGACATCTTCATTTCGGTTACTCCGGAGGATGAGGTCAACATCATTTCCTGTGTCATCGCAAAGAAAATGGGCGCTGCACAGACGATTGCGCGCGTCCGCACGCCGGAATACGCCTCGCACATGGGCTTTGTCCGCGAAAACCTGGGCATTACGCGAATGATCAACCCCGAAATGGAAGCGGCGCAGGAGATCTACCGAATGATCCAATTCCCTTCCGCGCTCAGCGTCGAGCCCTTTTCCAACGCCCACGTCAATTTCGTCGAGCTGCCCATTCAGCACAACTCTCTTTTGAACGGCATGTCCATGATTGAATTTCGTCAGCGCTTCAGCGGGCTGCTCGGCGGCATCCTCCTTCGGGAGGATGCGACGATTATTCCCGGCGGCGCGACCGTGCTCCACGAGGGAGATCGCTTTTTTGTCACGGGAAAACGCGACGACCTCAGCTGCCTCTATAAATCTCTCGGTACACTGGAGCGCATTCGGTCGGTGCTCATCATCGGCGGCGGGCGTATTACATACTACCTGCTCGACCTTTTGCGAAACAGCCGCATTCAAATTAAGGTGATTGAGCACAAGGAAATCGTCGCGCTCGATTTGGCGGATCAATTTCCGCATGTCGACGTCATCCAGGGCGACGGAACCGATCAGAACCTGCTCATTGAAGAAAACATCGACGCCTTCGACTGCGTGATTACCATGACCGGCATCGACGAAGAGAACGTCATTCTTTCCATGTTTGCCAATTCGAAAAAGGTGCCGCGAACGATTACCAAGATCAATCGCACCACCATGCTGCCCATCCTCAACAACGTCGGTCTTCAGTCGATCGTCACGCCTGCCGAGATCATGGCGACGACGATCGTGCGCATCGTCCGCTCCGTTCAAAATGCGGCTGCTTCCAATATTGAGGCGCTGCTCCGCCTGCCCAACGGCTCCGCCGAGGTTTTGCAGTTTTACGTGCGCTCCTCCTCCGAGTCCATCGGCAAGCCTCTGGTCTCACTCGACATCAAAAGTGACACGCTGATCGGATTGATCATTCGCAAAGAGCAGCTGATCTTCCCGACCGGCCAGGATCAGATTTATCCCGGCGACCACGTCATCGTTATTACAAAGCATCACGATTATCGCGGCATCGACGACATCCTCAGGAGGTAAGCGATGAATTATCGCATGATTTCGACAATGGTCGGAAAGCTGCTTCGCACGGAGGCGTATCTGATGGTATGCCCGCTGATCGTCGCTTTCCTCTACAGGGAATCCTCCGACACCATTGCCTGCTGGCTGTTCAGCATCGCCGTATTGCTTGCCTGCTCCTGCCTTTTAACCTTCTTCCGCCCGACGAATAATCGCTTTTACACGCGTGAGGGCATGGTTATCTGCGCCAGCCTGTGGATTTTGATGTCGTTTTTCGGCGGATTGCCGCTGTTTTTGACGCGCCAGTTTCCCTCGCTCATCGACAGCTTCTTTGAAATCGCCTCCGGCTTTACGACGACGGGCGCCTCCGTGTGCAACAACGTCGAAGCACTCAGCCATTCCATCCTGTTCTGGCGTTCCTTTACCCACCTGATCGGCGGCATGGGCGTTCTCGTTTTTGCGCTGGCGTTGTCCCCTAAGACATCTGCCGATTCCGTACATATGATGCGCGCCGAGGTTCCCGGGCCGACATTTGGAAAATTGGTTGCCAAGCTTGGGCGAACCGCGCGCCTTTTGTATGCAATCTACCTGGCGATGACCGCAATCGTTGTCGTGCTCCTGCTCCTCGGCGGCATGCCGCTGTTCGATTCGCTCTGTCACGCATTCGGCGCCGCGGGCACAGGCGGCTTTGGTATCAAGAACAATTCCATCGCCTATTATTCCTCGAGCTATATTCACAACGTGCTTTCCGTCTCGATGATCGCTTTTGGAATCAACTTCAACCTCTACTACCTCCTCCTGCTGAAAAACTTCCGCGACTTCTTCCACGACGAAGAGCTTCGGTGGTACCTGGGGATTATATTCGTCGCCGTCCTTTTGATCTGCCTCAACGTTTGGCCGCTGTACACGAATCCCCTGCTCCTCGTCCGCGACGTCTTCTTTTCGGTCAGCTCCATTATCACGACGACGGGCTATGCGACCGCCAACTTTGATTCGTGGCCGCTGTTCTCGCATATCGTTCTGCTCTTGGCCATGTTTATCGGCTCCTGTGCGGGATCAACCGGCGGCGGATTAAAGGTGTCCCGCGTCGCCGTCTACATCAAAGCCGCAAAAGCCGAGCTGAAAAAGCAGCGTGAGCCAAACCGTATCGCCCCGGTTCGGTTTAATCGCCGTACGATTTCGGAGGGATCCCTTCGCTCGCTGAAAAGCTATCTCAGCTGCTACCTTTTGATCTTTATCTTTATGCTGTTCATCGTCAGTCTGGACAGCCCGAATTTTCAGACGGCCTTCTCCGCCGTTGCCGCAACGCTGAACAACATCGGTCCCGGTCTGGATGTCGTCGGTCCCACCGGAAACTATGCCGGCTTTTCGGCTCTTTCCAAGCTGACGCTCAGCATGGGCATGATTACCGGACGGCTGGAGATCTGGCCGGTCGTCATCCTCTGCTCCCCAAAAACGTGGAGGCGTCTGTAGGCGCTTCTCTCGATTTTCGATGCGGGCGACACGGGCATTCAAAATCAAAAAGGGGCTGTGCCTGAATGATACATGAACGCTCTCCGAAAGTTAGGTTTGGTCTGACTTGAGGAAGGCGGTTCAGCAATCATTCGACACAGCCCTTTTATTTATAACAGCATGGCCGCTGCATGCCATACGACGCCGACGGCGGCGGCCACGCCGACCAACTGGATGACATTTAATTTCCTTCGCCAATAAAAGGCCAGCCCGATGCCGAAGCACAAAAGCGGCAGGAGCTCCACCGTATGGATTCCGACCGTTCCCCCTGTGAAAAGAGAGCTTCGAAGCATGGAAAGTGCCGCAATCGCAATCAACCCCACAATCGCCGGCTTGAGTCCGCTCAGAATGCGGTCAATACACGCAGGTCTCGTTCCTTCAAAAATAATACGGCCGAGCGCCAGCATCAGAATCAGGGGAATCGTCACATTGCCCAGAGTTGCAATAATCGCGCCCGGAATTCCCTGTACTTTTGTCCCGATAAAGGTCGCCGTATTGATCGCCACCGGCCCCGGCGTCATCTGAGACAGCGACACGAGATCGGTCATGCCCCGCATGGTAATCCACTGGTGCTCCCGGATCACATAGCGCTCGATTAAGGGAAGCGACGCATAGCCGCCGCCGAAGGCCATCGCCCCGATTTTGGCAAAGGTCAGATACAGAGAAATAAGCGGCGTCATACCACACCGCCTTTCTGACAAAACGAAAACCACGTCAGGCCAAACAGACCGCAGATCAAAAGGATGAGCGCCGTGCTCCAGTGGAGAAAAAACGAGGTGAGAAACGAAAACGCCATCAGGCACCCGCTGATCGCCGGATGCTTTCGCAGCGCCGTCTGCGCCATGCGGATCGTCGTTACCAGAAGCACGGCGCTGATCGTTCCGCCCATCGCCAAGAGCGCGGATTGCACCCACTCGTTCGCGGAAAACGCCTCGTAGACATAGTATAAGAGCGAAATAATGACGAGGCACGGGAGTACGGATGCCAGAAGGCAGACCAATGCGCCCAGCGGACCGCGAATGCGATATCCCGTCAGGATCGAGGTGTTAATCGCCATGGCCCCCGGTCCGGACTGCGCCAGAGCGACGAGATTCATCATCTCCTCCTCGTCGATTAAACGGCGCCGTTCCACAAACTCGTCCTGGATTACCGGAACGATGGTATATCCCCCGCCAAACGTCAGCGCATTGATTTTCAAAAAGATGAAAAAGAGCTGTTTGAGCGTAACCTTCTCCTGCCGTTCTTCATGAATTGCATTTTCACGGGCTCGCTTCATATCCGCCTCCTGAAAAAACACAGGGTCAGCCCCTGTCCCGTCCTCACGGGCGCTGTTCGACGACTGCGGCGATGGATACGCTGTTCGTCCCCAAATGAGTTCCGACAACCCCGCTGATCGGCCGAAGCTCAATATCCTCACGGCCCAGCAGCTCGGACAGCCGATCCCGCACCTCTTCGGCGATGGTGCGATTCGATGTGTAGCCCACCAGCACTGGATAATCCGGATGCACCTGTGCATTCACCATCTCCTGAATCATGTTTCGGTGCGCTGCTTTCGTTCCGCGATCCCTCCGAAGCGATACAAGCTGTCCCTGAGGATTGAAGTGAATCAACGGCTTCAGCTTCAGCGCATTGCCGACAATAGCCAGCGCGGGCGGAATGCGGCCGCCCTTTTTAAGGTATTCCAGGGTATCGACGGAAGCCATCGCCTCGACGTGATCAATAACCCACTGCAGCTTTTCGATCATTTGTACGCGAGAAAGTCCCTGATTGCGCAGCGCCACCGCCATCTGAACGATGAGCGACTGCCCGGTCGTTCCGTTTTTCGTGTCGATGATGTCAATCCCGTCATACCCGACCAGCTCCCTTGCTTTTTGCGCCGATTCCACCGTCCCGCTGATCGTCCTCGACAACAGCAGTACAACTGCTTCGTCTCCGGCCTCGCGAATTTCTTCAAACTTTTCGACCAGTTCTCCAAAAATCGGCTGACTGGTTCGGGGCAGCTCCCGACTCTGCTGAAGCTTTTCGTAAAAACGGCGAATATCCTCCTCACCGCCCTGCTCGTGTGGGCCGTCCTCGAACTCAATGGGAATCGTAATCAGCTCTACGCCCCACTCCGTTGCCCGGTCTTTTGTGATATCTGCCGCAGTATCTGCAAGAATTCGAAGCATTGCTTCTCCCTCCTCTTTCGTTTTCAAATCTGTTCTCAACGATTCCGTTGATTCAGCCAGTAGTCAAAAAGCACGCCCGCCACCGGCGCCGCGGCGCTGCCTCCGGATTCGCCCTCTTCCTCCAATACGACGCAAACGACGATCTGAGGATTTTGAGCCGGGGCAAAGCCGCAGTACCATGCATGCGTCTTGTCGCTGACATTCTGCGCCGTACCGGTCTTCCCGGCGACCTGGTAATTTTCAATCTGCGCCGCCGAGCCCGTCTCAATCGCGACATCCTGCAAATAGGACTTCATCTGTGAGACGTGTTCAGGGCTGCCCACCTGATAAGACAGCGTCTGCGTCTTCGGTCGATAGACCTCTGCTCCGTCCGGAGATACTACGGCATCGACGATTGTCGGAGCCAGTAACGACCCGCCATTGGCAATCGCCGCATAGGCCATGCACATGTTCAGCGGAGAAACCAGCGTCTTTCCCTGTCCGAAGCCGCTCGACGCCAGTTCGTTCTCATCCATATCCGCCGCATAGCTGATGCTCGACTGCGACACCGGCAGATCAAAGGGGATGACCTGATTCAGGTAAAACCGTTCCGCCTCCGTCTTCATTGCCGCAGCGCCCGTTTCGAGCGCTTTGGCGGCAAAATACGTATTTGAGGAATAGATCAGCGCCTCGCGGAGCGAAATCGCGCCATGCGGCTCCTCGTTGATGTTGCTGTACGTGAAGCCGTTGACTGTAAAGGTTCCTTCATCCTCAAACGCCAGATCCGTACCATACTCTAAAAATGCCAACCCGGAAATCATCTTCATCACGGAGCCCGGCGTATACAGACCGAGCGATGCACGGTTGAGCAGCGGGCTGTCCTCGCGTTCGATGAGCTCATTCCATTCGCGGTCGAGCTCATTGGTATTATAGGAAGGCAGGGACACCATGGCGAGGATTTGTCCCGTTTTCGGATCCATCGCAACGACGGCGCCCTTGTGGCCCTCTAACTGTGAATACGCCAGATACTGCAGCGTGTTGTCG
>JAEXCD010000113.1 GCA_023393715.1 Bacillota bacterium | reverse complement strand
CCGTTTGCCCCTTCCGTCCCCGCTGCGCAAGGTAGTAGGTTCCCGGCGTGAGCGAGTCGTCTTTTTCGACAACGCGGTCAAAATCGATGTCGACGAATTCGAGCTGAAGTCGTTTTTCAATCGCTTCGAGAGGAATTTCCGGCTCGACTAATTCGTATTTTGCCGCGCTGCCGCAGGAGCTCAGCAGTAAGAGCAGCGCCAGGAGCGAGTACATTTTTTTTGTTCGATTCATGGTGCCTCCCTTCATAGAACGAGCGAGGAATCAGGCTTCGGCGGGGTATTCCCGCCGGAGCTGCAGGACGTTTCGACCGAACGTCCATCGGTGTCGCGGAAATCCAGGGCTACTCGACCGCTTTCAGCGCCTCGACCATGTCGACGTGCTTCAGACGACGGTGGACGAGGAACATGACGAGCAGAGAAAACGCGCCGGTGACAACGGCGGAGATGACATAGGACAGAATGCGCAGCTCCGGATCCAGCATGATGGCGCTGGGGGAAAGTGCGACGCAGATGGCCAGATGCATTCCTTTTCCGGCAAAGAAACCAAAGAAAATGCCGATCAGTGTCAGAAGCCAGGATTCGCGATAGATGTATTCGGTAACCTCCAGACTTCGGAAGCCGAGCACCTTGATCGTCGACAGCTCCCGCAGACGCTCCGAAACGTTGAGATTGGTCAGGTTGAACAGCACGACGAAGGCCAGCATGGAGGAGATCATGATGATGACAAAGACGACCAGATTGAGCGATTGGACGAGATCCCTGACGAGCGAGGACGTATCGCCCATGCTGAATACGGAGATGACGGCGTCCTTTTGAAGCAATTCGGAAATCAGCGCCGTTTCATCGACGTCCCTTCGCAGATTGACCAGCTGAACATTCGCTTCTGCGGTATTGTGAAAAATTCGCTCGTACAATGTCGGTGTCATAAACATACGGTGCTGCACGTAGTTCTCCGTCTGATCGGCAACCGGAATCATGAACTCGTAGCCGTCCTTATCCTTGATTGAAACGGAAGGATGATCGGCGGCCTGAAGCCCGTCGTACATTTTTTCGGTAAAGACGGCGCCCTCATCGGACAGCTTGACCGGACTGCGATCTCTTCGGTGCTGCAGTGTCATGACGGCGCTAAAGTCCTCGGCATCCATTGGTACATAGAGCTGGAATTGTTCGCTCATGCGTTTTTGGTTGACAAAGGTACCCGTTGACATGTAGGCGTAGGAGACGCCCTCTGTTTTGCCTTTGAGCAGCGCGTCAATTTCATCGAGCTGCGCTTTGTCCGAGGAGCTGTTGTACAGGATCTGAAGGTCGTACCGCTCGATCATTTCAAATTGCTTGTCGAAAATACCGTTGATCGAATCCTGAATGCCAAAGCCCATGGCGATGAGACCGGAGCAGCCCGTTACGCCGAGGATGGTCATGAACATACGGCTCTTTTTTGCCGTAACGTTTCGAAGCGTCACCTTCCGCATAAAGCTCAGGTGCGACCATATAAAAGGAATGCGCTCGAGCAGAATGCGGTTGCCCTTTGCCGGAGGTTTGGGCCGCATCAATTCGGCGGTTTTTTCGCGCAGAGAAGAGGCGACGGAGAACCAGGCGGCGAGCAGCGTCACGCCGAGGCTGATGCCCAGCGCAATCAATGCGTACAGCGGACGGAACTCAAATGTCATTGAGCCCGGAATCGAGAGCGCGCTCGAATAGGCGTCGTATACCGTGGGCGTGAGGATACTCAGACCCAGAATCACCCCGGCAATCGTGCCAAAGAAGGACGAAAGGACGCCATAGGTTAAATACTTGCGTACGATCTGATTGCGTCGATAACCCAGCGCTTTCAGTGTCCCGATCTGGCTGCGTTCCTCATCGACCATTCTCGTCATGGTTGTCAGACTGACCAGAAGAGCGATGAGGTAGAAGATCGTCGGAAAGATATAGCTCATGGCATTCAAGCTGTCGGCTTCATCCAGGTATGTGCTGATCGTGTATTGCTGATGCCGTCCGGTGACGGTATAAGAGGGAATGCGGATCTTATCGAGCTCCAGCCGCGCATCAGCGAGCGACTGCTCGCCGTCCGCTATTTTCTTCTCGGCTTTGGGGCGCTCCTCCAGGTATTCCTTCAGGCCGTCCGTATAGGCCTGTTCGCCGTCCAGAAGCTTTTGGTAGGCGTTGTCCAATTTGGCCTGTCCCTCGGTTTGCGATTTTGCTAAGGTCTGTTTCCCGTCGTTCAGCTGACGAATGCCGTCATTGTATTGCGCAAGTCCGTCATCCAGCTTTTTCTTGGCGTCATCGAGCTTTTTTCGCGCATCCTGCAGCTTGTTCAGCCCGTCATTATATTGCGCAAGCCCTTCGTAGTACTCCTTTTCTGCGGCGATGGCGCGAAGGCCCTCTTCGGCCGCCTGAAGCTGAGCTTCCCCGGCTTCGAGCTGCGCAAGCGTCTGCTGAAGCGCTTCGTTTTGCGTATCGAGCTGCGCATAGGCAGCTAAACCGCCTTGCAGAGAGGCGATCGTTTCATCGAGTGTCACGAGATTGGCCTCGAGCTGTGCGATTTCACCGGGCAGGACGGCCACGGTATTTTGTAATTGACTTTGCGTCGCTTCCAGTTCCTGCTTCTGCTCCTGGAGGGCTTGCAGCTGTGCATCCAGCTCATCGCGCTGTGCGGTGAGCGCCGCGATTTGCTCCGGTACGCCGGCCGGGGGATTTTCGGGGTCGACGATGAGGGCGTTCAGCGCATCGATTTGCTGTTGAAGAGCATCGCGCGCAGCCTGCGCCTCGGCAATCGCATGGTTGAGCGCCTCGAGCTGCGCGGGGAGTGCGTCTAAGGCGGTTTGTGCATCCGTTAATGCCGTTTTTGCCTGTTCAATGTTGGCTAACAGGATGGGGCGGTTGGTCAGCATCTCCGCGAGCTGGGCTTCCATCGTTTCCTTTGGCAGCGGCAGCGCTGCATAAGCGTCCTGAAGCTGCTGAAGCGCCTTCTCGAGCTGTGCTCTTGCTGCAGCCAGCTCGGCTTTCTTCTGCGCCAGCGTCTCTTCCGTAATGCCCATCGCGGCGAGCAGCTGTTTTGCCGCTTCAAGCTGTGCCTGATTTGCGTCGAGTTCTTTTTTGGCAGCATCCAGCTTTTCCCTGGTGTCGATCAGTTTTTGTTCATTTTCCTGATAAACCTGTTCGCCGGCGAGATACTCCTTTTGTCCCGTCTCCCACTCCGCTCGGGCGTCATCCAGTTTTTTCTGATTTTCCGCGAGCTGTGCCGCGGCATCGCCGATCTGTGCGCGGAAGGCTTTTTCACCGTCCCGGTACTCGTCCCATCCGGTATTCAGCTCACTGCGGGCGTCGTCGAGGTCGGTCTTCGCGTCCTCGAGCTTTTGCTTCGCTTCCTCGATTTTCTTTTGTCCGTTCTCGATGGAAATCAGCGCATCACCCTTGATATCCTGATGAATCTGATCCGGACGGTTCTGAAAAAGCTGCTGCAGCTGCTCCGCTGTCGCGATCTCCAGATCCCGGTAGGCGGATTCGTAGGTTCTTTTGCCGTCAAAGGCCGTCATATCCAAAACGGCCTCATCGGGGCGCTTCTTCGAAAAGGCGCTGCGAAGGACAAAGCCGAAGTAATCAAGCTCGCCGTCGCCTAACGCGGCGGTTCCCCGCGATTTGGACAGGTAGTGTATGTCGTTGGCGAAGCCGACGATGGTGAAAACCCGCTGCGTCAGCTCATCGCCTTCGATCGGATCCTCGGGCAGACGAACATCGAGACCGTCCTCCGCCGCAGAAAAGGCTTCGGATGAAACGGCAGCGGACGGCGCAGTATTCGGCGCTTCCACTGAATCCGAGGGGGTCGGCTTTTGCGCGCCGTTCTCGTCCTCCGGGATCGTAACCGACAGGGTGATTTTATCCTGCAGAGTGTAGCCGCCGTGATCCCGGGCTTTGACATCCAAAAGAATTTCATCGTCGCGCCGGGGCAATCGCCCCTCGAGCAGCATCGGGGAAGAAATCGAATCGGGGAGCGAAATCAGGTGTACCAGCTGGTCGTTTCGGTCCATAAAATAATCGCCGCTGTAGCGATATTCCACGCTGTGGACGCCGGGCAGGGAGTCGATGAGCTTCTGATCCTCCTCGTACAGACCCAGAGGAGAGGAAATCGTCATATCCTCCATGTTGACCTGATCGATTTTATCCTCGATGGTTCGCCGCATAATCGGCGGCGTCGACTTTAATCCCACGAAAACAAGCGCTCCCAATGCCGTCATCGCAAAGATGGCGAGGAAACGCGATTTGGACCGCAAAATGGTTCGGCGGGTATCCTTCCACAGCGCGGAGGAAAGATAGCCCCGAGAAGCTTGCTTTCGAGACATGATGCCCTCCTTTGCTACCACTCGAGGGTGTTGACGTCGGATGGATGCGGATTGACCGTCACCGAGCGCACGCGGGCATCGGCAATTTCAATGACTCGGTGCGCAATGGCGCAAATAGCGGTGTTGTGTGTTACAAGAATGACGGTTGTCCCCGTCTTTTTGCAGGTAACCTGTAATTGCTTCAGAATTTCCTTTCCCGTGCGGTAATCCAATGCGCCGGTGGGTTCGTCACAGAGCAAAATACCCGGATTTTTCGCCATAGCCCGGGCGATGGCGACGCGCTGCTGTTCGCCGCCGGAGAGCTGCGCGGGGAAATTATTGATGCGGTGTCCCAGACCGACCGCCGTCAGCGCTTCTACGGCATCGACGGCATTTGGGACGAGCTGCGTGGCCATCTCGACGTTTTCCTTTGCGGTCAGATTCGGAATCAGATTATATCCCTGAAAGACGAAGCCGATTTGGAAGCGGCGATAATTCGTGAGCTGCTGCGCGCTGAGCGTCGTAATATTTTTCCCGTCGACGAATACGGCGCCATCGTCGTTTTGGTCGATGCCGCCTAAAATATTCAACGTTGTCGATTTCCCGGCGCCGGACGGGCCGACGATCACGACAAATTCAGCCTTTTCGATGGTAAAATTCATCTCGTTATTTGCCAAAATGGTGGTCTCGCCCATCTGATAACGTTTGGTTACGTTTCGGAATTCGATAAAGCTCATGGTCGCCTCCTTCACGAGCGAACAGATGCATCCTATGCTATTATAAGGTGGGTTTTGCTTAATTATACCCGATTTTTGCAACTTTGTGCCCCTTTGCGGGAAGAGAGGATTCGTTATGAGAGCCATACGGCTGGCCGTTCGACAACTAATCGAATTTGTGATGCGTTCCGGTGATATCGATAATTCCTATCGTTCGGCCAAGCGGATGCAGGAGGGCATCAAAGCGCACCAGAAAATCCAAAGCGAGTATGGCAGCAGATATCAAAAGGAGGTTCGCTTTCAGGACAGCACGGAGCTGGAGGACGTGACGTTTCAGGTCGAAGGGCGCGCCGATGGCGTGCTGGAGCAGGAGGGACGCGTTTTGATTGACGAAATCAAATCGACGACGCGAAGCCTCGCCGATCTCGACCCCGAGGCAAATCAGCTGCATTGGGCGCAGGCGAAGTGTTACGCGCATTTTTACTGCAAACAGCATCAATGTGAGCGCATCGATGTTCAGCTGACCTATGTCAACCTGGAGGAGGAGCCCTACGTTAAAAAGCATTGCCGCACGCTTCGGGCGGACGAACTGGCCGGATTTTATACCGATCTTCTGCGCCGGCATCTCGAATTTTCCAAGGCGATTCTGGACTGGCAGAACAAGCGCGATGAATCGCTCGAAACGCTGCGTTTTCCCTATAAAAACTATCGTCCCGGACAGCGGAAGATGGCGGTCGCGGTATACCGCACGATTGAGGATTCGGGCAGGCTGTTCGTCGACGCGCCGACGGGCATCGGAAAAACCGTAAGCGCCATGGTTCCGGCGATTTCCGCGATACCGGCCTTCGGGATCAAAAAGATTTTTTATCTCACGGCGCGGACGACGACTCAGCGCGAGCCGGGCAAGGCGCTGAAGCTGCTCGAAGAGAACGGGCTGCTCCTGAAGAGCGTTCAGCTGAGCGCCAAGGAGCGGATGTGCAGCAACGATTCGCTCTCCTGCAATCCACAGGACTGTCCCGCGGCGCGCGGGCATTTTGATCGGGTGAACGAGGCGATTTTGGATTTGTTTCGCCACGAGCATCGCCTGACGAAGGAGGTGCTCTTCGCATATGCGCAAAAGCACCGGGTCTGTCCGTTTGAGCTTCAGCTCGATATGAGTGATTATTCGGACTTCGTGCTGTGCGATTACAACTATGTCTTTGATCCCCGCGTCTACCTCAGGCGCGCATTTGATGAGGAATACGAGGAGGTCGTGCTCCTGGTCGATGAAGCGCACAATCTCATCGATCGCGGGCGGGAGATGTTTTCATGTGAGCTGCGGCGGTCTGAATTTGAACAGATGAAGGACTGCTTTCCGGCGAAACGCTTCAAAACGGTGCGCCGTCACCTGCAAAAGGCGATTGCAGTCATGAACGATTTCCACCTTGCCTGTGGCGGCGGCGCGCACGTCAGCACAGAGGAAAACCCCGATACCCTGTATGAAGAAGCGCGGGCACTGCTCAGTGCGCTCGACGCCTATCTGTCCTCCGAAAAAAAGGACGTACATTACGAAGCGGTGCGCGAGTTTGGCTTTCACCTTCTTCAATACACGCGCATTTTCGAGCTGTGGCAGGAGGGCTTCCGCAACTTTTTGATTCACGAGCAGCGAAGCGGCGGCAAAGCCGATCTGACCTGGCGTATTCAATGCATCGATACGTCCCGGCTTCTGGCGCAGCTGCTCGGTCGCGTGCGCGCCAGCGTCTTTTTTTCCGCGACGCTGACGCCGATGTCGTTTTATACGGAGCTGTTGGGCGGCGGAGCGGAGGCGAAGTCCCTTCATCTCGAATCGCCGTTCGACCGGGAAAATCTGCTGCTGCTCAGCACGGACAATCTCTCTACCCGTTATGCGGACCGAAGCAGAACCCTGAGCCGGCTGATCGAGAGCATCCATCTCTTTGTGACGGCACACGCCGGAAATTACATGGTCTTTTTCCCGTCCTATCAGTATCTGGAAATGGCCGCGGACGCCTATCGGGAGCGATATGGCGAATCCGTTTTGGTACAGCAGCGGGACAGCGACGATGCGGCGCGGCGCGACATGCTGAAAAGATATGAGGAGGAAGAGGATGTCGTGGGCTTCTTCGTTCTGGGAGGGCTATTTGCAGAGGGGATCGATCTCGTCGGCGAGCACCTGATCGGCTGTGCGATTGTTTCCGTCGGCATGCCGGGTCTTTCCTTTGAACGCGATGTGATTCGGGATTATTTTGACCGGAAGGAGCAGCGAGGCTTTGCGTATGCATACACCTTTCCGGGGTTTAATAAAATTCTACAGGCGGCTGGACGGGTCATTCGCTCGGCAACCGATCGGGGCGTGGTGCTCCTGCTCGACGACCGTTTTTCGCAGCCCGCCTATCGCAGGCTCTTTCCGCGGCACTGGCAGCATATGCGGACGCTTCGCACCTCCGAGGAGCTGGCGGATGCACTGCAGGCATTTTGGCAGTCGGAGGATACATCGGTATAATGAGAGCAGAACGGGGAAAAGAGGACGATTATGACAAAGAAACGACATCAGCAGATCGACGTGTTGATTGAAAAGGTGGGCTACCCGAACCGCGCCAGGGGCGTGGAGCTGATTCCGGTGCAAACAGATGAGGTCGACGCCTTTTTGGAGATTTATCAGACAAAGCGCGATATGCCGCGCGGCCGCGCCATCGTCGCCAAGGGTGGGATCCCGGGACAGATCTACCGGGCGACGACGGGACGGACGAGAGGAGAGGCAAAGGAGGTGACGTTGTGCGAGCTGCTGGAGCGTTCCCCCCTGGAAAAGGAATCAGCCTGCTCCGCATCGGAGCGCTGCGGCGGATGCTGCTACCAGACCCTTTCCTATGAGGCAGAGCTCATGATGAAGGGGCAGCAGATTCAGGAGCTCTTCCGTCAGGCCGGGTTTACCAATCTGAGCGTGCCTATTCAGCGCAGTCCGCTTGTTCAGGGCTATCGAAATAAAATGGAGTATACATTCGGCGACGCCGAAAAGGACGGCCCGCTCGTGCTCGGCCTGCATCGGCCGCGGCATTTTTACGAGATCGTCGAGACGCCGGACTGCAATATTGTGCCGCCCGATTTCACGATCCTGCGTGCATTTATACAGGACTTCTGTCGCGAAAAGGGTTTGACCTACTACCACCGCCGCGAGCGTCAGGGCTATCTTCGCCACCTCGTGGTGCGCGCCTCGCTCACGCGGCAGGAGCTGATGCTCAACCTCGTGACAACCTCGCAGGAGGGGCTCCATCCGTCGGATATTCGCGAGCTTTTGCGGCGGCTTGACCAGCTGCCGCTGACCTATACGCTGACCTCGGTGTATCATACGATCAACGACTCGCCCGCAGATGCGGTCATCGCTGAGAAGGTGGAGCTGTGGTCGGGACGCGCATACCTCATCGAGGAGCTCATGGGACTGACCTTTCACGTGGGACCCTTCTCCTTTTTCCAGCCGAATGTATTCGGCGCGGAAAATCTCTACCGGAAGGCCGTCGAGCTGGCGGGCGATCTGACGGGCAAGACCGTCTATGACCTCTACTCCGGCACGGGCACGATTACCCAGATCATGGCCAAACGCGCCCAGCGCGCCGTCGGCGTCGAGATCGTCGAAGAGGCCGTCGAAAAAGCGCGGGAAAGCGCCGAACGCAACGAAATCGTCAACGCCAAATTTATCGCCAACGACGTCCTGAAGGAGCTTGATGCGCTCGCCGCCTCCGAGGAGCACCCCGAGGTGATCGTTCTCGATCCGCCCCGAGAGGGCCTGCACCCGAAGGCACTGCCCAAAATCTGCGCGGCAAAGGCTGATCGGATTATCTATATCTCCTGCAATCCGACCACGCTGGTTCGCGATCTCGTCGAAATGGAAAAGCTTGGCTATCGCGTGACGGAGGCGCGGGCCTATGACCAGTTCTCGAGGACGCGGCATGTGGAGACGGTTTGCCTCTTGAGCAACCGAAAACCCGACTCATATGTGCACTTGAATCTGAAGATGGAAGACTACTACAGAATCAAGGATGCCCAGAAAGAGCAGGACAAGAAATAACCATCATAATATCATACGGAACCAACAGTAAGAGCTACTGATGCGAAAAAGCATTGGTAGCTCTTTTCTTTTTCGCCGGAGCAGGAAAGGCGGTGGTGCGTATGAGAGTGATATGAATATGGCGGATAAACAGAGTACTAAATCGAATAATCAGAGTAAACCGAAGGAGGAAATCATTATGTCGAAGAAAAGAAGTATTAAGGTCTATGGGCAGAGCGGATATAAGTACCGGGAGACACCGACCATCATGCTGAAGGGCATGTGGCTGAAGGAGGCTGGTTTTGACATTGGAGATTATATTTCCGTCACCTGCGAGGGTGGTAAGATAGTAATCGCCCAGGATGCCGAGAGGGCTGCTGTGAAGGCCGCAGAGGCTGAGTTCATGGACAGGGAGATGAAAGCCTTACAGAAGAGATACGAGGCGGAGAAGGTCAAAATTCGAGCTCAGATGGTAGCGGAGCAGGGAGCGAGGTGGTGAAGATGTTTACCACGGAAGAGCTTCAGGCAATCGACTCTGATTATTTCAGAATGATTGTCTTGGATCCGTATGATCTTACAATCCAGTCAAAATGCACCGGTCACTATTGGTATCTTCACAGCACAGGATATCCTAGTGATGGATCATGCATCATCTTTCACAAACACCGTTATCAGCATCCGTACCATCAACATGGTCGGGCACGGACACTGAGACAGGCGATCAAGTCTATCAAGGATCATGATGTCTATCAGATCACTGTAAGAGGTCACAAGTAAAATAGGGGAGCACACTACCGATGCTGGTAATGTGCTCCCTGCCTTTTGGTCAGAGGATGAGTTTAGATGATATCCTCCATAAATCTGAGTGTAAGCTCCTGAATCTTCTTTACCCAGTCGATCACTGTGGACTTCGGCACTCCGAGCTCCTTAGCGATTTCGCGGCGTGAGAGACCGTCTGAAAGCAGCTTGACTACCGGGGCATATTCCGGACGGATTGCTCCGACATAGCCCATAAGCTCTTGGAGAAGTTCCAGGTAACGTTCAGCACTGCCATAACCTTCAGGTGCGACCGGCTCATATGCTTCTTCAATACCATCTTCATTCGTCCAAGTCAGATCGCTAAAGGTCAGAGTTCCGTATCCCTTCTTGTCAAGAGAGTGATAGAAAGGGCAGTCCTTGCACTTGTTGCTTTCGGGGCAGCGGATGGCATGTCCCTTGCCGTCACTAATCTGGCAGCGCTTGTCACGATCTTCAGCTTTGAATTCCTTGGAGAAAGAGCTGAGGTACGAATCGTACTGCTCCTTGGTTCCGGGAACGAGGATGACGGTACACATACGGTTACCGATTCTCCACATACGGATATCTTTCATAGAGTATCCGTAATCCAGTGCAGCTTCGATAGTGGTGACCATCGGGATTAATACTTGCTCTTTGTCTTTGTTCGTCATGAGATTTCCTCCTGTTTGACGCGGAGGAAACCGCATGGCGATATTCTGTTGTCTTAATCAGTCGGCCATTCATACAGGTATTCCTCCTGCTTTGCTTGAATAGCCAGCTGTTCTGCTTAAGGCTGGTGTTTACTTGTTACTTCACACTGAAACCGGCAGAACCTCCTTCAGCGCTAAAGGTAGCGTTTTCAGTGCGAAGAGCCTTTGTTGTGTCTTGCTCAGGACAGTTGTGTGTCAGTCGTTTGCGTCTCTTGCATAGTCGAATAATTCATTCCATGCTTCCTGGTAGTCGGAAGGAGATAATCCGTAGATATCCTTTGCTCCATACTTTCCGCATACGAACTTGACGATTTCGGCATCAACCTGAGAAGATACATCTTCGAGATTGGTGAGCCAGTTCCTTTTTTCTGCTTTTGTCATAAATTGACCTCAACTTTCTCTGGTAAAGCTGACACCAATAAGATCAGCAGATTTTCTTCGTGCAGCTATGTCTATTGGTATGGGTCGCGACTCCCGAAATAGCTGCATATGAAGGAAGTAGAATGGATTTTGCATCCATCGAGTTAGATTTGCGATGACAAACTTTTAATTGAACATCGTAGTCAATTGTGCTATAATTGCTACTGAGTATTTTTGTGTTTTTCATACGCGTTTCTAACGCTATGGACACAATAACAGATAAGGGCATTTTTCCTGAGCAAGGTAGAACATGGTTGTCCACGGTTGTACACGCTTAACGGTGAAGGAGGTGACAGGAATGGCAGAAATAACAGATTTCTCAGTTTTTGCTGAGGGTCTTTCTGTTTATTTCCAGGGTGATGACGATCCGGCAGAGTTCACCCGTCAGCTCTTTGCGCATATATACAAAGGAAGCATAGAAAAAAATGATCCGTTTATAAACGATCTTGAACCTAGAACGTTGAAGGGGTACTTCTACCATGAACATGACATAACTACCGTTGCGAAACACATTGCAGGGAATTTGGATTTGGGGGAATTTGCCGAGTTTGTAAAGTTAGATGCAGAGGATTCCATCACACGGCTTTGTGATTATTTTGTTGATACATGTCCAGATATCTCAGATGCTACTTATGGAATGGTATTAGCGGAACGCTTTCAAACCATTATTGAGGAAGCTGCTAAGAGAAAAAGGAAAGCAAAGACAGCGGAGCTCCCTGCACCGGTAGAGATACAACCGATTGGTGTTCCGCCACAGGATAAGCATGGCTTCTATTTGGTGTCCGAAGAGGGAAGCGTTTGTCCAAATGATGGCTGTACCCATACTTTGTTTAAAGAGAAGAATGGCCATCTGGGATTGTTATATGATGTTGTAGTTATTGATCCAGATGAGGCAGCGGATGATCCAAGTAATCTGATCGCACTCTGTCCGGAATGTGCAGCAAAATACAGGAGTTTTCCATCACCGATTGCTATTTACCGGATGAAAGAAATCA
>JAEXCD010000057.1 GCA_023393715.1 Bacillota bacterium | reverse complement strand
ATGCGATACCGGCGGGAATTTTGGCGGGATATTCCGGAAAAGAGCTTCCGGAAAACGGGAATTGGGTACAAATAAAAGGACGCGTCGTGGAAACGGAATTCGAGGGGCGGACACAGCCGAAGCTCATTCTGGAGCAGCTTACGCCGACGGAGCCGCCGGAGGAGCCGTATGTCTACTATTACCAATATTGACGGATGATGGAGGAAGTGGGTTTGAAAGAGAAATATCAGCGGTTTATGCGGGGGCGAAACGGCATTGATGCCTATTCTCAGTTTTTGAGCATCTTTGCAGTCGTGTTTATTCTGCTGGGATTGGTGCTACGGGGAGGGCGCTGGCTGAGCCTTGTGGCGGTGGCCGTGATCGGCTACAGCTATTATCGCACCTTTTCGCGAAACCTTGCAGCGCGCAGCCGTGAAAACGCAGCCTATCTGCGCAAGCGGGGCGTGCTTCGATCGGGTGTGATGAGCGCCAAACGCCGTTTGTTTGGGACAAAGACGCATCGATATTTTCGCTGCGAGCAGTGCGGCACAGAGCTGCGCGTTCCGAGAAAAAAAGGAAAGATCAAGGTGCGTTGTCCGAAATGTAAGCATGAAATGATCAAGAGAACCTGAGAGGAGCGGAGATGAGCGAGGAACAGGGAAAGAACGGATGCAAAGGAGAGGCGAAGCGTTCCGGTGAGGCGATGCGTGCTTTTTTATGGGGTGCAGTGTGCTTCTTCGTTTCACAGGGGCTTTTGCGGCTGCCCTTGCTGCAATGGCTGGGCAGGCAGGTGTTTTTTCTGACGTGGCAGATTCAGCATCCGCTGCTGGTGATGGGGTTGATCGCCCTTTCCGCAGGCGTGTTTGAAGAGGCCGCACGCCTTCTGTTTCGCCGTTTTCTCGTTCGGCCGAGACCCGGCGCGCCTACACAGGCGATGTGGTTTGGGCTGGGACACGGCGTAATGGAAATCTGGATTCTGATTTTGCTCGACGGAGCGCTGCCGTTCTCGCCGTGGGCGTGGCTGGAGCGGTGCTCCGCCGTGGCGCTGCATGTCGGGCTGACTACATTAATTTGGCAGTCCGATCGGACGGGACGCTGGCGCAGCGGGCTTCTGTTGGCCATTTTCATACATGGGCTCATCGACTTTTTCCCGGGGATCCTGCTGCAGAACGGCGCGTCGATCGCATCGGTCGAGCTGCTGCTTCTGCTGCTGGGCGCCGTCGGCGCAGCGTATGCGGCGAGGAAGGCAAAACAGTGGTCGGATAGGGAATACATCAAATAGTGAGGGGAGATCAAACATGAAAAAGGCGGCATTACTTTTGGCGTTGGCATTGCTCCTGAGCAGCTGCGGCGCAAAAGAAGGCGGAGACAGCTCGGAAAGCGCGACCTCGGAGAACGGACAGAAAGCTGCTTCGACATCGTCTTCCGTTGAGTCGGAAAGCGAGGCGAGCGCATCGAGTGGGGCAGAGGCGGCGTCGGAAGGCGCTGCGACGCGGCTCGACCCGGATCAGGCTTTATCCGTGGGTTACGAGGTCGTCCGATTGATCGATGCGCGAGACAGCGAAGGGCTGCGGGCGTTGTTTGATGAAACGATGCAGGCGACGATGACCGATGATGTGCTCAACGCGGTGTATGAACAGATCAAGGATAAGGGCAGTCTGGGCGACTTTGGGCAGAGCAGTGTGAGCGAGATGACCGACGAGAAGACGGGAAAAACCTATTCTGTTGTCATTGTTGAGGGAAAATATGCTGCGGCAAGCATCCTTTTTACGATTTCCGTCGATGAAGAGGGACGTGTTGCGGGACTGTATTTCCGATAGGGGATGGACAGCCGACAGTAGCTACACCGTGCACGGCGAGCTTGATGTGTATCTCCGATAGGGGATGGGCAGCCGAAGATTACGGGGAGAAATGAGAAAGGCAGGAGGCGATCATGGCGTTTACGCATTTGCATACGCATACCCAGTTCAGCCTGCTGGACGGCTTTTGCCGATTGGATCCGCTGATGGAGCGCGTGGCCGAGCTCGGCATGAAGCACATCGCGCTGACCGATCACGGCAATATGTTCGGCGCGATCCAGTTTTACAAGGCGGCAAAAAAATACGGGCTGAAGCCGATTCTGGGGTGTGAGGTCTATGTTTGCGCCGATCGTTTTGACCGAAGCGACCGGCACCGGAATCACTTGGTGCTGCTTGCGGAAAACGAGCAGGGATACCGAAATCTGATGAAGATCGTTTCGGAGGCCTATGTTCACGGCTTTTATTACAAGCCGCGGATCGATAAGCTGTTTTTGTCCGAGCATCACGAGGGGCTGATCGCGCTGTCTGCGTGCTTGGCGGGCGAAGTGGCGCGCGCCGCCGTCGAGCTGGATTACGAGAGTACGAAGCAGCTGGCTTTGGCGTATCAGGAGCTGTTCGGCAGGGGCAATTTCTTTTTAGAGGTTCAAAATCACGGCCTGCCCGAAGAACGTCAGGTGCGCCGCGTTTTTGCGCGCATCAGCGCGGAGACGGGGATCGGGCTGGTCGCGACGAACGACGTCCATTACATAGATCGAACGGACGCCGAGGCGCATGACATTCTGCTGTGCATTCAGACGGGCAAGACGCTTCTGGAAACGAACCGGATGAAATTTCCGTCGGACGATTACTATCTGAAATCGCCGGAGGAAATGGCCGAGCTCTTTTCCGATCTGCCGCAGGCAGTGGAGAACACCGAGCGCATTGCCGCGCGCTGTCAGCTTGACATCGAGTTTCACAAGCTGCACCTGCCGCATTTTGCCGTGCCGGAGGGGGAGAATAATCAAAGCTACCTTCAGGGGTTAGTGTCCCGCGGCATTGAAGCGCGCTATGCCTCGTCGGATGCGGCGGCTTTGGAGACGGCGCGTGCGCGTGCGGTCTATGAATTATCCGTCATCGAAAAAATGGGCTATACCGATTATTTTTTGATCGTTCACGATTTTGTCGATTATGCGAAGACGCACGATGTGACGGTCGGCCCGGGACGCGGCTCGGCGGCGGGCTCAATCGTGGCCTACGCGCTCGGCATCACGGGCATCGACCCGCTGGAATACGACCTTCTGTTCGAGCGCTTTCTCAACCCGGAGCGCGTCTCCATGCCGGATATCGACATCGACTTTTGTTATGAACGGCGCGACCGCGTGATCGAGTACGTCAAGAGAAAATACGGGGAGGAGAAGGTGGCGCAGATCGTGACGTTCGGCACGATGGCGGCAAAAAACGCCATTCGCGACGTCGCGCGCACGATGGATATTCCGCTGGATCGGGTCGATCGGATCGCCAAGGCTGTGCCCGCCCGGCTCAACATTACGCTGAAGGCGGCGCTGCAGGAAAGCGCCGATTTTCGCAAGCTGTACGAGGAGAGCGCGCAAAACAAGCGATTGATCGATATGGCGATGGCGGTTGAGGGGCTGCCGCGGCATACCTCGACGCATGCGGCGGGCGTTCTGATCGCCGGTGAAGCGGTCGATCATCTCGTGCCCCTGTCCCGAAATGGGGATCAGATTACGACGCAGTACAATATGACCGAGCTGGAAGAGCTGGGCCTGCTCAAGATGGATTTTCTGGGACTTCGCAATCTGACCGTAATTCGCGATGCGGTCGAGCTGGTTGAGCAGCAGCATGGCGTAACGCTCGACATGGATCACATCGATGTCGAGGATGCCGGGGCGATGTCGCTGTTCCACCGAGCCGATACGATTGGTATTTTTCAGTTTGAATCGTATGGCATGCGCAGCTTTCTTCGGGAGCTGAAGCCGGATCGGTTTGCCGATCTCGTCGCGGCGAATGCTCTGTTCCGCCCCGGTCCGATGGATCAGATTCCGACGTATGTCGACGTGCGGCACCACCCGGAGAAGGTGCGCTACCTGCACCCCATGCTGGAGCCGATTCTGAAAACGACATACGGCGTGATTGTCTATCAGGAGCAGGTGATGCAGATCGTTCAGCAGCTCGCGGGCTATTCGCTCGGCGGAGCGGATAATCTGCGCCGCGCCATGTCGAAGAAGAAAATGGCCGTCATGGAGGAAAACCGGCATTATTTCGTACACGGAAAGACGGAGGAGGACGGAACCGTATCGATTCCGGGCTGCTGCGCGCGTGGGGTGCCGGAGTCGGTCGCCAATCAGATTTTTGATCAGATGATCGAATTTGCGAAGTACGCCTTCAATAAATCGCACTCGGTCGCCTACGCTTTTGTCGCCATGCAGACCGCGATTCTGAAAAAATACTATCCCTGCGCCTTTTTTGCCGCGCTGCTGAGCTCGCTGATGGCAAACGTGGAGTCGATGGCGCTGTACATGCAGGAGGCGATGAGGCTGGGAATCCGGATTTTGCCCCCCGATGTCAATGCGAGCGGGCGAAAGTTCGGCGTCGAAAACGGCGCGATCCGCTTTGCGCTGACGGCGATTAAAAACGTCGGCACCAACCTCGTCGATGCGACGGTTGCCGCGCGCGCACGACACGGCCGTTTTTTGGATATGGAGGATTATTTTCAGCGAATTTTGGAGGAAGATCCGTCCTGCCTGAATCGCAAGGCGATCGAACACCTGATTAAAGGGGGCGCGATGGACTGCTTTGGCTTGTCGCGCGCACAGATGATGATGGATCTGGAGATGTCCATTTCCTCGATTCAGAAGGCGCGGCGCAGCAACGTGAAGGGGCAGACCTCGCTGTTCGATCAGCTGAAAACGGACGAGCCGAAAAAGGAGCAGCGGCTGCGCGAGTACCGAAAGGAGCAGCTGCTCGCCTACGAAAAAGAGGTGCTCGGCATCTACCTTTCCGATCATCCCTTCCGCCCGTATGAGGCGTCGGCGCGCCGGTTTGCCAATTTTTCGATGCAGGAGCTTCTGTCCGAGGATCATCCCGAGCGCTTCGACGGACGAAGGGTCTGTATGGGCGGGCTGATCCGCGGTCGGAGAAATATGCAGACGAAAAAAAATCTGCCCATGTGCGTCGTTCAGCTGGAGGATTTGTACGGCGTCATCGAAGCGATCGTGTTTCCGAAAAACTATGCCCGGGTACAGACGATGCTCCAGGTGGATCACGCGGTTCTCGTCACGGGAACCTTGCAAATTTCGGACGGACGAGATGCAAAAATTCTGGCAGATGAGGTAAAATCAATAGCGGAACAGCCGCAGCAGACGCTGTATCTGAGGCTGTCCTCGCAGGATCGGGATCAATACCGGCAAATGAAGGAGCTTTTGGGGCAGGATGGGGGGCAGATGCCCGTCGTGCTGTATTTTGCCGACCGAAAACAGAGCGCTGCGATGGACGCGCGATTTTCCGTATCGGGCTCGGAGCGGCTTCTTCTTGCACTGAAAAATTTATTAGGGGAACAAAACGTGGTCGTGCGGTAAACGGGCGGCTGCGAAAAATAGGAGGAAAGAATGAAAACCATAGGGATGCTGACCTCGGGCGGTGATGCGCCGGGCATGAATGCGGCAATTCGGGCGATTGCGAGGACTGCTTTTTCAAAGGGCATGCGCGTCAAGGGCATTCGCTTCGGCTATGACGGATTGATGGCGGGCGATATCTACGAGATGAATGTATCGAGCGTCGCCGATATCATCCAAAAGGGGGGCACGATTTTAGGGTCGGCCCGCAGCGAGGAATTTGTACACTTAGAGGGACAGCAGCGTGCGGTGGAGATTCTTCGGGAGTTTGGCATCGAGGGGCTGGTCGTCCTCGGCGGCGACGGATCGTTTCAGGGGGCCAATGCGCTGCATCGCCTCGGAATCAAGACGATCGGCATTCCCTGCACCATCGACAACGATATGGGGTATACCGATTACACGATCGGCTTTCACACGGCGGTCGAAACCGTCATCGAGTCGATCGGAAAGCTGCGCGACACGTCGAACTCGCACAGCAGAGCCAACATCATCGAGGTCATGGGGCGGCACTGCGGCGATATCGCCCTGTATGCCGGGCTGGCGGGCGGCGCGGAGAGCATCATCGTGCCGGAGCACGAGTTTTCGATTAAACAGATCACGGATAAGATTCTGCGCGGACGCAAGCGCGGGAAGCGCCACCACATCATCGTGATGGCGGAGGGCGTCGGCGAGCCCTACGAGATGCGCGAGCAGATCGAACAGGTGACGGGCATTGAGACGAAGATCACGATTTTAGGTCATGTGCAGCGCGGCGGCGCGCCAAGCTTTACCGATGCAAAGCTGGGCTGTGAGATGGGGCACAAGGCCGTAGAGCTGCTCGAATCGGGAACGAGCTCCATGGCGTTAGGCGTGCGCGGACGAGAGGTGTTTGCAATGCCGATTACCGAAGCGATTTCGATAGCGCATGACTTTGACGAGGAGCTGTACGAGATGGCGAACGTGCTGTCAAATTAAGCGGAGGAAGGCATGAAAAAAACAAAGATTGTCTGCACCATCGGGCCGGCGACGGAAAATGAAGAGATGCTTGAACAGCTGGTGCAGGAGGGAATGAACGTCTGCCGGCTGAACTTTTCACACGGTACGCACGAGGAGCACAGGAAAAAGATCGAGATGATCAAACGCGTGCGCAACCGCCTCGGGATTCCGCTCGCGATCGCGCTGGATACCAAGGGGCCGGAAATCCGGCTGGGGACCTTTGCGCAGGGGCCGGTTTCCATCGCGCAGGGCGATCATCTGACGCTGACGACGCTTCCGGTGGAGGGCAGCAAGGAGCGTGTCAGCATCTCCTATCAGGGACTGCCGCAGGATGTTCATCCGGGAACGCGCATTCTGGTCGACGACGGGTTGGTGGAGTTTGTCGTCGATTCTGTGGAGCAGGGGACGGAGATCCACTGCACGGCGCAGAATTACGGCCAGATTTCCGATCGAAAGGGAGTCAATGTCCCCGCGACGGATATCCAGCTCCCGGCGATTACCGAAAATGATTTTTCCGATATCCTGTTCGGCATCGAGCACGGCGTCGATTTTATTTTTGCCTCCTTTATCCGCAAGGCGGACGACGTGCTGCACATTCGCCGGATCCTGGAGGAGCACGGAGGAAGCGACGTTCATATTTACGCAAAAATCGAGTCGGAGCAGGGCGTCAACAACCTCGATGAAATTCTGGAGGCCTCGGACGGCATCATGGTGGCCCGCGGCGATCTGGGCGTCGAGATTCCCACCGAGCGTGTGCCGCTGGTGCAAAAGGACATCATTCGAAAATCGAATATCGCGGGCAAGCCGGTCATCACGGCGACGCAGATGCTGGACTCGATGACGCGCAACCCGCGTCCGACGCGAGCGGAGGTAACGGATGTCGCCAATGCGATACTGGACGGCTCCGACGCCATCATGCTGTCCGGCGAAACGGCGGCGGGCAAGTATCCGGCAGAGGCGGTGCGCCAGATGTCGGTGATTGCCGAGGTGACGGAGGCATCGGTCGATTTTCAAAAGAGCATCGCCAACCGTCCCTCCTGGCAGGAGCGCGCGACCTCGAGTGCCATTGCGCTGTCGACGTGTCAGATCGCGACGGCGATTGAGGCAAAGGCCATCGTAACGGCGACCGCATCCGGCTTCACCTCGAGGCAGATCTCCAGGTTCCGCCCGAGTGCGCCGATTATCGCGGCGACGATGACCTATGGCGTGGCGCGCAAGCTCGCCATGTGCTGGGGGGTGTATCCGGTGATCGCCGAGGAATCGCAGCACACGGATGAGCTGATCGAACGGTCGATTTATGCGGCGTTGCGCTCCGGGTTGGCGAAGGAGGGCGATCAGATCGTACTGACCGCGGGGATTCCCGTAGGCAAGGGACAGGCGACGAATCTCATCAAGGTGCATACGATCGGCGATATCCTGGTGACGGGTACGGGTATCGGCAAACGCAGCGTCGTCGCCAGAGCCTGCGTCGGCAGTACGGCGCTGGAGCTCAGTCCGATTTTCGAAGAAGGGGATATTCTCGTCGCGCAATATACCGATGTCGATCTCACGCCGTTTATTGAGAAGGCGTCCGGCGTCATCGTCGAGGAGGGCGGTCTGACCTCTCATGCGGCGATCGTCGCACTTCATTACAACAAGCCCACGATCATCGGGGCGGAACGGGCAACCGAACTGATCCATTCCGGAGAGCTGATTACGATCGACACGGTTGCCGGGCTGGTCTATGCAGGCGAAGCACAGGTACTCTAAAAACAGGAGGAGCAGAGGATGGCTATAGCAATCAAGGCGCTCGGGCGCTATGTCCAGGGGCCGGGAGAACTGAAAAACCTGGGAAAGAACACGAAAAAAATGGGAACGCATTTCTTTATTCTGTGTTCCGGGCGCGGGCGGGAGCGCTTTGGCGCGATTATGGAAGAAAGCATTCGCGCCGAGGGGCACGAGGTCTCTTTCGGGCTCTTTCACGGGCAGGCGACAAAGGCGGAGGTAGCGGCACAAATCGAGGCCTGCCGCGCGGCGGGCTGTGATGCCGTGATCGGCGCCGGCGGCGGGAAGGTGATCGACACGGCGAAGGCGGTGGCCGATGGCCTGGAGCTGCCCTGCATCATCGTGCCGACGGTCGCATCCAACGACGCACCGTGCACCGGGGTTGCGGTGCTGTACAACGAGGAAGGGGTTGTCGTCAAGGCGCTGATCACAAAGCGCAACCCCGATCTGGTTTTGGTGGACAGCGAGATCATTTCCAAAACGCCGCTGCGATTTTTCCGCGCAGGGATCGCGGATGCGCTCGCGACGTGGATCGAGACGAGAGCCTGTGTCAAAACGCATGCGCGCAATATGTCGCGCGGTGAAGCGACCCTGACGGGACAGGCGCTCTCCAAGCTCTGCTATGATACGCTGATGGCGGACGGCGTCGCCGCCGTGCAGGCGGTTCGGGAGCAAAAAGTAACGCCGGAGCTCGAGCACGTCATCGAAGCGTCGATTCTGCTGAGCGGCATGGGCTTTGAGGGAGGCGGCCTTGCGGCGGCACATGCCGTAAACGACGGCTTTGCCCACGAGCCTCAGGCGAAAAACGCGCTGCACGGCGAGAAGGTATCCTACGGCATTCTCGTACAGCTCGTACTCGAGCACGCTTCGGCAGAGGAGATGGCAGAGGTGCGCGGATTTATGAAGGAGACGGGACTGCCGACGCGACTGGCAGATCTCGGCATTCAGGAGATCGTCCCCGAAACGCTGCGCCGCGTTGCCGAGGCGGCCACGGTTCCGACGCAGTATACGAAAAATGTTTCGCCGGATATTACGGCGGAGGACGTCTATCAGGCGATTTTGGCCGTCGACGCCATGTAGGTCATGAGCCGGATAATATAAACAAAAGCGGAGGTTGCGGCATGAAGATCGCAATTTTTATGGGCAGTCCGAGAAAGGCAGGAAACACTGCGGCGCTCCTGAAGCCCTTTGAAGAGGAACTGCGCGGCTTGGGGCATGAGTGCACTACGTTCTTTCTGCACGATCGGGACATTCACCCCTGTATGTCCTGCCGTGCGTGCCAGAGAGACTGGACGGTTTTTGGCTGCGTCTGGAGGGATGGGGTGCCGGAAATATTCGATTCCATTTTGGAAAGCGATCTGCTCCTTTTCGCCACACCGATTTATTCGTGGTACTGTACGCCGCCGATGAAGGCGCTGCTCGACCGGTTGGTGTATGGGATGAACAAATACTACGGCGAGGAACGCGGACCGGCTCTTTGGGCGGGCAAGAAGGTTGCGACGATGGTCACCTGCGGATACCGCCCCGAGCAGGGCGCGGATCTGTGGTCGGAGGGGCTTCGCAGGTATTGCAAGCATTCGCAGCTGCACTATCTCGGCGTGCATGCCGAGCGGTTCCTGGGCTATCAGACGACGTTTATGGATCAGCATAAGGACGAGCGCGCACGTGCGTTTGCCCGAAAGCTGGTCAGCGAGGCGTCGTCATACAGGGAGTGATTCTGCGGCGCATAAAAGCGGTTCTGTGAACCAAATGGGCGGTTCTGCGGAGCAGAGAGGACAATTTTAAGGGGACACCGTCTTATTCGGACGGTGTCTTTTTTTGCAAAGAAATATGTTTGATGGCGCGCGGCGAGCGGGCGTGGTATCTTGGAGCAGCAAACACGAAGCGACGGTCTTCAGAGGGCGGGGAAAGCCCGGGGAAATTGGCTGAGGCGGTGAAAAAATACCTAAAAAACGGAAAAGAAAAATCGATTTCATATTTGACAGATTCCTGACGTTTCCATATACTAAAAAATGAGAAGAAAAAACAAGCGGGGAAAAGGAGAACTTCGGTTCCTGAACGTGTTTGGAGACATCCGGAGAAAACGATTACGCACCGGACGGAAACGGGGTTTGAGAAGCATGAGGGGAAAGAAAGGAGCACAAGCGGATGCGGTTATTTAAGTTGTTGACGGAAATTCATTCCTATGAGCGATTTTCAGATTTTTTGTCCGATTTTGCCATCTCGGAAACGGATCTGATCATCACGATTCGAGAGCTGTATGAGCCGTTGCTCGAGGCGGAAAAGCTGCCGGCGACATTTCTGTTTGTCGGAGATTATACGCTGGGCGAGCCGAGTGATACGGCGATCGATGCGATGCTTTCGGATCTGGGCGACAGGCGCTACGAGAGAGTCATCGCGATCGGCGGCGGCTCCGTCATCGATATTGCCAAGATTTTTGCCTTACAGGACGTGCGCAAATCGGCGGATGCGTTTGAACAGCGCATTCCCATCGTCAAGGATAAGGAGCTTATTATTTTGCCGGCAACGTGCGGCACGGGCAGCGAGGTGACGAACATCTCAATTGCGCTGCTGGAGGAACGCGGCGTTAAAATGGGTCTGGCGCACGATGCCATTGCGGCGGATAAGGCGGTGCTGATTCAGGACACGCTTCGCGGACTGCCGTTTAAGCCCTATGCGTGCAGCGCCATCGATGCGCTGGTTCACGCGATGGAGTCCTACCTTTCGCCGAAGGCAAATCCGTACACCGAGCTGTTTGCAAAAGAGGCGATGCGCCTGATTCTGCGCGTGTTTTGCGCGATCAACAAAAACGGCAAAGAAGCGCGCATGGACTATCTGAACGATATCCTGATGGCAAGCAATATGGCGGGAATCTCGTTTGGCAACGCGGGCTGCGGCGCAGTTCACGCGATGAGCTATCCCTTGGGCGGCGTATACCATGTGCCGCACGGGGAATCAAACTATCAGTTCTTAATCGAGGTGTTCCGAACCTACGAAAGAAAAGAGCCGAACGGCAAGATCCGGCAGCTCAACGCGTATCTGGCCTCGCTTTTGAATACGGAGGAGGACAAGGCTTATGACGCTCTGGCAGAGGTGCTGGATCAGCTGATCAAGCGCAATCCTCTTCACGAATACGGCATGAAGGAAGAAG
>JAEXCD010000051.1 GCA_023393715.1 Bacillota bacterium | reverse complement strand
TGCCAGCGCGGCGCGAATCTTCTTTGCAATCAGCTCATCGGATTCATAAAAATACTCGCGGCGTTCCGAATGACCTAAAATGACGTATTCCACGCCCAAGTCACAGAGCATTTCGGCCGAAATCTCGCCGGTGAACGCACCGCTCTTTTCAAAATACATATTCTGTGCCCCGAGGCCAATCGACCGTCCCGCGATGGCTTCGGATACGACGCTCAAATCAATCGCCGGCACACAGACCACGGCCTCGACCCGATCGTCCAGATCCTTTTGGCAGATCTCCGCCATCAGCCGTGCCGCTTCATACGGCGTTTTGTTCATTTTCCAGTTTCCGGCGATAATCGGTTTTCTCATTTTGTCTCCTCATTTCTCCGCAATCGCATCGATGCCGGGCAGAACCTTTCCCTCGAGGTATTCCAGGGAAGCGCCGCCGCCGGTCGAAACATGCGTGATGGAATCCTTGAATCCGGCTTCCTCCACCGCAGCGGCGGAGTCTCCGCCGCCGACGATCGTCACGGCGTCCGCCTCGGCCATCGCCCGCGCGACAGCTCTCGTACCGCCCGCAAACGGCTCCATTTCGAACACACCCATCGGGCCGTTCCACACGACGGTCTTTGCTGCGCGGATTTTTTCGGCAAACAATGCCGCCGTCTTCGGTCCGATATCCAGAGCCTGCATCTGCGCAGGAATCTGATCGATATCGACTACTTCGGTCGCTGCGTCGGCGCTGAATTCCGAAGCCACTACGGCGTCCAAAGGCAGCAACAGCTCTACGCCCTTCTCTTTGGCGTTCTCCATGAGCTCGCGTGCGAGCTCGAGCTTATCCTCTTCGAGCAGGGAATGCCCGATCTCATAGCCCATGGCCTTGACAAACGTATAGGCCATCCCGCCGCCGATCAGAATCGTGTCAACCTTATTGAGCAAATTCGAAATCACTCCGATCTTGTCCGATACCTTGGCTCCGCCCAAAATCGATACAAAGGGGCGTTCGGGATCGTTGAGCGCCTTGCCCATGATCTCCACTTCCTTCTGTACCAAAAAACCCAAAGCGGAGGGTAAAATCGAAGCGACGCCGACATTCGAGGAGTGCGCGCGGTGGCTCGTGCCAAAGGCATCGTTGACGTACAGCTCCGCCAGAGACGCCAGCTTTGCCGAAAAATCGGGGTCGTTTTTCGTCTCTCCCGCGACATAGCGCGTATTTTGCAGCAGACATACCTCGCCGTCCCTGAGCTTCATCACGTCCGCCTTCACCTGCTCGTCGACGACGACCGGGCTGTCCAAAAAAGCCACCGGACGTCCGAGCAGCTCCGCGAGGCGGCGTGCGACCGAGCTCAGCGAAAAGGCCGGATCCGCTACCCCCTTCGGCCGCCCGAGGTGGCTCATCAGAATCACGCGCGCGCCCTGCTCCAACAGGTACTCAATGGTGGGAAGGGACGCGACGATGCGCGCATCATCCGTAATTTTCAGCGAACCGTCCTTCGCCATGGGCACATTGAAATCGACGCGGACGAGAACCCTTTTTCCCCGTACATCCAGATCTTTTATCGTTTTCTTTGCCATTGCATTCTCCTAAGCTATTTTCAAACCGTATGCCCTACACAAATGAGGCGGAAAAGCATGTCTGCTCTCCCGCCCATTCGACCAAACCTATTTTTGTTACTCGCTCAAATTCGCAAAGTAATCCAGCGTACGAATCAACTGGCAGGTGTATCCGTACTCATTGTCATACCACGCAACCGTCTTAACGAGCTGCCGGTCACCTACGCTCACGATCTTCGTCAATGTCGCATCAAAGATCGAACCCGCCGTCGTTCCGATGACGTCCGCTGAGGTGATCATATCCTCGTTATACAGGAAGGAAGGCGTCTGCGCCTCTTTCATTGCCTGATTGATTTCTTCGACGGTCGCCGGCTTGCTCAGAACGGAGTACAGCTCGGTAATCGAACCCGTCGCTACCGGAACGCGAAGTGCTGTTCCGTCGATCTTTCCCTGCAATTCCGGGATAACCAGACCAACGGCCTTAGCCGCACCCGTGGTCGACGGACACGTATTCTGTGCCGCAGCGCGGCCGCGACGGAAGTCATTCGCCTTGTTCGGCTGATCCTGCAGCGCCTGATTGCCTGTGTAGGCATGAATCGTCGACATCTGCGCCGTCTCGATGCCAAAGCGATCGTTCAGCACCTTTGCCATCGGCGCGAGACAGTTTGTCGTGCAGGAGGCGCCGGAAATGACGGTCTCCGTTCCGTCGAGCACGCCCTCGTTCACCCCGTATACGACGGTTTTGATATCGCCCTTTGCCGGAGCAGAAATGATGACCTTTTTCGCTCCCGCATCGAGGTGCGCCTTCGCCTTGTCGTAGCTCGTGTAGAAGCCCGTGCATTCGAGAACGATATCGACACCGAGCTCGCCCCACGGCAGCTTCGCAGCATCCGGCTCCGCGTACATCTTGATCGATTTGCCGTTTACGACCATATCGTCGCCCTGTACCTCCACCGTTCCGTCGAAACGTCCCTGCATGGAATCGTACTTCAGCAGATATGCGAGAAAATCATTATCTACCAGGTCATTGATCGCAACGACCTCGATGTCGTCCAATGTCTGAATGCGGCGAAGCGCCAGGCGTCCGATACGACCAAATCCATTGATTGCTACCTTTGTTGCCATAAAATCCTCCTTACGATTTGAAGCCTTGCACAG
>JAEXCD010000103.1 GCA_023393715.1 Bacillota bacterium | reverse complement strand
GGCCTGTTCCATGGCCAGCTTCGCTTCCTCGACCAGCGTCCGGTACCCGCTGTCGGACAGCGCCTCTCTACGCATGATTCGCCTCCATCTGCACGCCGTCCCGCGTGACCGTCGCGATGATCGGCGAAGAAGGTGTCTCAACCGGCTCATCGGCAATCACATAGGCTGCGCGCGCCTTCTGAACGGCCTCCTGCGCCTTCTGCTCGTCGTTCGCGCAGACGGTAAACAGGGCCTCGCCCTTTTTCACAAAATCGCCGATTTTCCTGTGAATCAAAAGACCCACGGCCGGATCGATGACATCCTCCGTCGTCAGACGCCCTGCGCCGAGCAGGAGCGAGCTCTTTCCGATTTCCTCCGCGTTGATTGCTGCGACATATCCATCGCGGTTCGCCGCACCTTCGACGCGAAGCGCCGCCTTGTCAAACAAATTCGGATCATCGACATACGCGGGATCGCTCCCCTGATTTCGCACCATGCACCGCAGCTTCTCCATTGCGCGCCCGTCCTCAATCACGGAGCGCACCAGTTCGCGCGCCTCCTCCTGCGTTTTGGCGCGTTCTCCGGCCATGAGCATACTCGCCGCGAGGGCATAACACTCTTCCGTAAAATCCGCAGGCCCTTCGCCGCGAAGCGTGTTAATCGCCTCGATCACCTCGAGGCTGTTTCCCACCGCCTCTCCGAGCGGCTGATCCATGTTCGTCACCAGAGCGATCGTCCGCTTTCCGTTCGCCTCGCCGATCGAAACCATCGCCCCGGCCAGTTCAATAGCGCGCTGCGGCGTTTTCATAAAAGCGCCCGAGCCGCATTTGACATCGAGCACGATCGCATCGCTTCCATCCGCCAGCTTCTTGGACATGATGGAGGCCGCGATCAGGGGAATCGAATCGACCGTCCCCGTCACGTCGCGAAGCGCATACAGTTTTTTGTCGGCCGGCGCAATATCCGCGCTCTGTCCCATGAGCGCGATGCCGTCCCGCTCGACAAAGGCGGAAAACTCCTCTTCGCTCAATTCCGTGCGAAAGCCCGGGAAGCTCTCCAATTTGTCGACTGTACCGCCGGTAAAGCCCAGACCGCGTCCCGACAGCTTTGCGATCGGCAGCCCGCAGGCCGCTACGATCGGCGCGAGCACCAGCGAGGTCTTATCGCCCACGCCGCCCGAGGAATGCTTGTCGACGATCGGATCGTGAATATTCGGAAAGGAGAGAATATCGCCCGTCATCGCCATCTCCTTTGTCAGCGTCGCCGTTTCCTCCTCATCCATTCCCTGAAAGAATATAGCCATCAAAAGTGCCGAAATCTGGTAATCCTGAATCGTCGCCCGGGCAACGCCCTCGACGAAAAAGCGGATCTCCGATTCGTCCAGCTTCCCGCCGTTTCGTTTTTTGATAATAATATCTACAATATTCATTGCGCCTCCTACCGTTCCTTAATCCACGCTTCGACCATGCGGCCGACCTGTACCGTTCCATCCTCTGCGAGCAAAATCGGGCGCTTTACGAGCATCCCATCCGAAGCCAGAAGCTCGAGCTGCTCGTCCTCGCTCATCTGTCCGCGCTTTTCGGAGAGCCCCAGTTCCCGATATTTCATCCCCGAGGTATTGAAAAATCGAGCCAACGGCAGCCCGGATCGGCGATGCCACTCCGCAAGCTCTTCCTTACTCGGATTCGCCGCATCCATCTCCCGGTATTCATAAGCCAGTCCCTTTTCCTTCAGCGCCTTTTCCATGCGCTGGCACGTACTGCATCGTTTCACGCCGACAAAAATGTTCATACCGCCTCCTATAGCCTCCTCAGCCTGCGCTGCATCGGATTCTGTTCTCTGTTCTCAGCCGAAGAACGGCTTGTTTTCTATTTATGCCCGTTTTCGCTAAAATTTAACAAACTTCCCCACGCTTTCACTTGCTCGCGCGAACGGAAATGATAGAATGGAGAAAATCTTTTTTAAGGAGAGCCTATGGAAAACGTACACGAAAAGCTGCTGCGCTATGCCGCCGTCGATACAAAATCAGACCCGGAATCCCCCTCGTGCCCCAGCACTCCCGGACAGCTTCGTCTCGGCGCGATGCTCGTCGAAGAACTCAGGGCGCTCGGCCTCACCGATGCGGCCATGGACGAGAACGGCTATGTCTTTGCCACACTGGAGGCGACGCCCGGCGTAAACGCCCCCGTCATCGGCTTTCTGGCCCACATGGACACCAGCCCCGATTATCCAGGAGAATGCACGCATCCGCAGATCATTCGGTACGAGGGCGGAGATATCGTGCTGAACGATTCCTTGCGCCTCACGCCGGAGGGCTTTCCGCTCCTCGAAAACCTCATCGGACAGGAGCTCATCGTTACCGATGGCTCGACCCTCCTCGGCGCGGACGACAAGGCCGGCATCGCCGAAATCATGAGCGCACTGGAATATCTCGTCGCACATCCCGAAATGTCGCACGGGCGCCTGCGCATCGGCTTTACGCCCGATGAGGAAATCGGCCGCGGACCGCACCGCTTCGACGTTGCGCGCTTCGGCGCCGACTTCGCCTATACCCTGGACGGCGGCCCGGAGGGCGAATTGGAATATGAAAGCTTCAATGCCGCAGAGGCGCGCATTCAGATTCGCGGCGAAAGCATTCACCCCGGAACCGCCAAGGATAAGCTGATCAACGCCGCTTTGATCGGCATGGAGCTGCAGGCCATGCTCCCCGTTCAGCAACGCCCCGAATATACCGACGGCTACGAGGGCTTCTACCTTCTGACGCACATCGAAGGCAGCGTCGAGGCCTGTACGCTGCGCTACATCATCCGCGATCACGATCGGACGAAATTCGAAAACAAAAAGGCGCTGCTCGAGGAATGCGTTCGCTACCTGTGCCGGAAATACGGCGAGCGCATCGCACTGATCATTGAAGACACCTACTATAATATGGGCGATGTCATCCAGGATCATATGGAGCTCGTCGACACCGTCGAACAGCTGATGACAGAACAGGGCATCCGGCCCATCGTACAGCCGATTCGCGGCGGCACGGACGGATCACAGCTTTCCTATATGGGTCTGCCCACGCCGAATATTTTTACCGGCGGCATGAACTTCCACGGCCCCTACGAGCTGATTTCCATTCCGGCCATGCGCAAGGCAGTGCGGCTGATCGTCTCGATTGCGCATCATTTTGCAGCCCAGTAACGATACGGTCGCGGCATCCGCGAATTGAAGCGCCTCTGTCGGCCGCCCCGAAGCCATGCTTCGGGGCGACCTTTTTATCCTGTGCTGCGGCGGTTATCCCGCTCTATGGCATTGAAATCCGGTAAACCTTCGCTTCGACCTCAAATACATACGTCCCCAGCGGCTCAAAACGCCACGGCTGTCCGTCTTCGGAAAGCGCATCCTCGCTTTTGGTTCCGGCCGCTTCAAAATAGTAGACCGGAATCCCCGCCTCAACCCATTCGCGAATGCGCGACAGATCGCTCAGCGCTTCCTCATTGGTAAAGGCCGTCCGGTAGCTCATGTGGTTTAATTTTTTTGACGCGGGTTCGTGCCATGCATACACCATATTTGGCGTATAGGCCGCGAGCGTATCCGAAAGATGGGTGCTGTTGGATACGACGGCGACGGCATTTTTCTCAAAGCGGTCGACCAGCTCCATATTTTTTTCAGCCTGCGCCTTCGCTGCCCGCTCACTCCGGTCAAACGAACGGAAGGAAAAAAGCGATCCGGCAATCAGTGCGCTCACCAGGAGAATCTGTATTTTACAGCGGCATTTGTCCGTGAGCAGAACGGCGGAAATCCACAGACTCGCCAAACCGGGAACCATGTACCGTGCGATAAAGACGGGACGAATGAGCAGCGACGCCCCGACGCCGACCGCAATCGTCATAAGCGGAATCAGGACGCCAAAGCCCGACGTAAAAATTGCCCGTCCCGAAAGCTCCCTCCGCCCCACAAGCCCGATCAGCAAAAGCCACGGAATGTAGCACAGCAGCCCGGCAAAAATGAACCACGAAAAGGAATGCACCGTATGCAGCGTCATCGGCTCGATCCAATAGCTCTCCGAGACCGAACCGACCTGGCGCAGCAAAATGACAAACCACGGGAAAAAGAGAAGCGCCGTGAGCGCGCCAAAAAGACAAAGTCGTTTCCATTCCCCGCGCTGCCAGACGGCAACCCAGAGAAGCAGGCTGAACCAAACCATGGCCATTGCGACCAGCGCAAAGTCGTGTGTATAGGCGCTCAGCACGCTGAACAGAACCAGCGACAGCCACGCCCTTTGCCGCGACGGCTCTCTCATAATGTCGCGCGCGGAAAGGAAGCTTGCGCTCACGAACAGCAACGCCCAGCCATACATGCGGATTTCGACCGTATAGGGCAGCAGCTGGGGCATTCCAAAAATACAGAGGAGCGCCAGCACCCGATGAATTTTGCTCTCGCGCAGCCTGCGCCAGCACAGAATGCTGAGCAGTACATAGGGCAGCAGCGAAAAGAGTTTTCCGATTACCACCGTCGCATAATAGCCGCTCGACAAATGTGAACCGAGCCCCACGACGAACCGGAGCCCCAGATAGTACAGCGGAGGATGCACATCCGCCGCACACATCGCAATAATGTCGCGGTAGGAATACTGAATAATGCGCAGGGAATACGCTTCATCCGCCCAAATTGAGCCGTTAAACGAATGGACCGCGCCGAGTATAAGGCCGGCTGCAGCCAGACCCGAAATGAGAACGCGAAGCCCTTTCGATTCGATGAGCGCTTTCCACGTCGGCTCGTCGACATCGGAGCGAAGAAATGCGGCAAGAAAAAGGCTGAAATAGAGCGCACAGACCGCCCCGGCGCCCGCCAGCACAGCGGCGGCGACGGTACCGCCCATTCCGAGCGTCTCGGCAACGCGCTCGATCCGGCTCGTTCCCAACGCGGCAAAATAAAACCGCCACGCCGACCAGACCACAAACAGCACCGAAACGGCCACGCTGCCCGGCGAGGTGTTCCGTCGAATAAAGGCACGGTCCGTTTTCAGAAAAAAAGCAAGCCCGAACAGGAGGCTCACCGCAAAAGCCAGCGGCAAAATCAAAACAGGCGGCCGCACGCCCAGAAAGAGAAAAGCACACGCGGAGAACAGCAGTCCCGCATTGCTTCTGAAATTGTCGATACTGCCCCGTCGATCAAGCTTGAACATGTCGTTTCTCCGCCCCGTTCTATTCATCGACCCAAACGAATCGGTATGACTCCGCAAGGGTCTTTTTTTATTCTATCTGCACCGCCTGAAAAAGAAAAGGCCTGCCGGGCACGGCCGGTCAGACATTGCTTTCTGTCATTCCCGGACAATATCCGGTACCGCTTGATTAGTACAAAACGATTGGAACAATAATTCCTGCAAATGTTGCCATAGAGGCAAATAGAATGCCAAAAATACATCGCATCAAAACATAACCGGAAGTATAAGTGCGAATTTGAACGGAATACAGGCTGTAATCAACAAGCTGTTTATTGATCCTGTTTCTGATGAATGCCCCCATTTTATCTCGAATACCTGCTTCGCCGTTCAGCGAAATAACATACGTCCCTTCCTCTGCATGAAAAGAATACAGCGCCATTCTTCCTGTGTTGAATCCGTTCACCTTGCTGCGCAAAAGGATTGGGGAAAGCGGAATTTCTTTTCCTGTACGTCGATTGATGACGTTAAAACCAAACTCTCCGATTGGCGGTTTTGAAAACAGCTTTCCGCTAATCCATAAACCGTATCGCCCCTCCCCCCTTAGTTGTAAATACACCTTCTCTATTGGTGCAGGGCATTTCATACACAATTTCGGCATTGGCAAAACGAATAAGCTGTTTCATGATTAAATCAATACACTTATTCCTATCGGTATCAATAAACAAAATAAATATTTCATAGTTTTTTACATTCCTTTTCCCAATAAAACATTTACTTGATATTATGCCATTTGCTTCACTTAATTATCATAGCATATTTTATCCCTTTCTTATGAAGTCTGATCTTAATCCTAATCCTGCCTGTCATCCTTATGCCTTTTTGCCCTGTCTTTAATGACAATGCCGTTTTTTCGCTTTCTGCATCGCTTGTCATCTGTGTGTAAGCGGAGCGCTTAAGGCGAGAGAAAGGCGAGAAAACGATAGGCCCCGGCTCCGAACGCGACCGCAATCTCTTCAAATTTTTATAAAAAAGGGGTATAATCTGCTTAGCAACACGTAAGGAGGTCTTCCATGTCTACCAAGTATGGCGGCTACATGGGCAAGGTTCTCCTCGTGGATCTCACCGCACAGACGAGCAGCGAGTATCCCTGGACCGACGAGGACCGACGCCTTTATTACGGCGGAAAAATCATGGCCGCAAAAATTATCGGGGATATGGTTCAGAAAGAGACGGAGCCCCTGTCCCCAGAAAACGTTCTCGTCGTCAGCACGGGGCCGCTTACGGGTACAGGTGCGCCCTCTTCCAGCCGCTTTAACATTTCGACGCGTTCCCCGCAGACCGGGATTCTCACCTCATCGAACTGCGGCGGCAATTTCGGTTATTATCTCAAGAAGGCGGGCTTTGACGCCCTGATTCTCTGCGGAAAAAGCTCGTTTCCTCTGTGGCTTGAAATCAACAATGACCGGATTACCTTTCACGACGCCTCCGAGATGCGCGGCATGTACACCGGCGCGGCGCAGGAATACCTCGATCGGGCCTTGCAGGAGCGGTGTGAAAATAAAAAACCGGTAAAGAGCGGAAAGCTGGTCATCGGCCCGGCCGGCGAAAATCTCGTGCTCTACGCAGGCGTCGTCTCCAATGAACGCGTTGCCGGGCGCGGCGGCGTCGGCTGTGTATTCGGCTCGAAGAATCTCAAGGCCGTTACGGCAACCGGCACGCATCAGGTACCCGTCTTCAATAAAAAAAAGCTGGATAAACTGAATAAAAAATGGTTCCGCTATCTCAAAAATCATCCGCTCTGCGGCGATCAGCTGCCCCGCATGGGAACGGCAGGACTGGTATCCATCATGCAAATGCGCGGGCAGCTTGCCACAAAAAATTACAACTACGGGCAGTTCGAGCATTTCGAACAGGTCTCCGGGGAGCTGCTGGCGGAAAAATACAACATCGTCAACAAGGGCTGCCTCACCTGCCCGATGAAATGCGCGCGTACGGTGGAGGTCAACGGCCGTCCCGTAAAAGGGCCGGAATTGGAGACGTTGGGGCTTTTGGGCGGCGGCATTCTCAACAGCAATCTGGAAGCGATCCTGCGATGGAATTACGAGCTGGACGAGCTCGGCATGGATACCATTTCGGCGGCTTCGACACTCGGCTACGCCATGGAGGCAAACGAAAAGGGGCTTTGGGACAACGGCCTCTCCTTCGAGCCGAAGGATATCGATCGGATTTCAAAGGTATTCGAAGACATCGCCTATCGCCGGGGCATTGGCGATGAGCTCGCCAACGGCTCAAGGTGGTGCTCGAAAAAATACGGCGGCGAAGAATTTGCGAACCACTCGAAGGGCATGGAGCTCGCCGCCTATGAGCCGCGCCGATCCGTCGGCCTGGGACTGGGCTACGCCGTGTCCAACCGCGGCGGATGCCACCTGAACGGAGGATACATGATCCTCTTCGAAGGTCTGGCGCTGTCCGTCGATCAGCAAAATCCGCACGGGAAACCCGACTTCACCGTGCTCTTTCAGGATCTGATGGAGGCGGTTTCGGCGAGCGGACAATGTCTGTTCACCGCGTACGGCTTTCTCCCGCCGTTCCTGCTCAAAAATCCGCACAGCGTGCTGACCCGCGCCTTCTGCTGGCTTGTCCCCCGAATCGGCGGTGTTTTGCGCGCGATCAACCGGCATCCCTCCGCACTCCGCCTGCATCTGCCCGTCATTTTCCCGCAGACCAGGGCATTGCATTATGCGACGGGAATGCCCGTAACCTTTGGCAGCTACCTGAAAACGGGAAAAAGAGGCTATACGCTGGAGCGGCATATCAACACGCGCTTTGGCATCTCCCGGAAGGATGATTCCCTGCCCTCAAGGCTCACGGACGTGCCTCAAAATGCCAAGGATCCGACGACGAAGGTCCCTCTGGAGCGAATGAAAAGCACCTATTACCGCGCGCGCGGATGGACACAAAACGGCATCCCAACGCCAAAAACCCTGCGAAAGCTCCGTCTCCACCGGCTTTCCAGTTATCAGGCGACGTGTGAGGAATTTCGCCGGCAAGGAGGTGTACATGGTTCGAGTTAGATTATTCGGATCACTGCGAATCCGAATCGGCTTTCAGGGAATGGACGTCGAGGCAGCGAATATCACAGAAGTCTGCCGCATCCTGGCCCGCGAAACCGGACATGAGGAAAAGGAATTTCGCAGATGTCTGTTTGTCTTAAACGGCGCCCCCTGCGGCATACGCGCCCGACTCGCCGACGGAGACGAGCTCATGCTCCTCTCTCCGTCGGGCGGCGGCTGATCGGAGGCGTCCATGGCTTATCAAATTTCCCCGGATTGCATCGGATGCATGCTCTGTCATCGCGGCTGCCCGCAGGGCGCGATCTTCGGTGAAAAAAAGCAGCGTCAGACCATCGACGCCAGCCTCTGCATCGAATGCGGCTACTGTGCCAACGTGTGCGGCTTCGGCGCCATACGGGACGAGCAGGGGCAAAGCCTCAGCCGAATCCCAAAAAAGGAATGGCCGAAGCCGATTATTGACCGGGCAACGTGTGTCGGCTGCTCCGTCTGCGTTCAGAATTGTCCCGGAAACTGTTTGGAAATCGAGTCGGCGAAATACCACGGCGATATTCAGACCATCGCCATCCTCGCGCGAAGCGATCAGTGCATTGGCTGTAAAATATGTCAAAGCGTCTGCCCCATTCACGCGATTTCCTTCCCGAATGATCTGCCAGAAAAGGAGAAATGGAACATGGGAAAAGTGTATTGCAGAATCTATCAGGGCGTACTCAAAATCGGCATGTACTTTATTCCCTGGGGCGTACCCCAAACCATAGAGGGTCCCGGTTCGGTTCGAAGGCTTCCTGCGCTCATTCAGAGCAAGGGCATCCAAAAAGTCCTCGTCGTCACGGATGAGGTACTGCATCGCCAATTACATATGCTCGACGGACTGTTTGACGAGATGGCCGCTCTGGGCCTGCAATACGTCGTATATGACGGCGTGCAGCCCAATCCGACCGATCGGAATCTTCAGGAGGGAGCAAAGCTCTTTCGGGAACATGACTGTGAAGCGATGATTGCCTTTGGCGGCGGCTCGCCGATGGACTGCGCAAAGGGCATCGGCGCCATGATCGCGCGTCCGAAAAAGACGCTCGCGCAGCTGCACGGCCTGTTCAGGGTTTTGCGCCGCATCCCCGCCATCTTTGCCGTCCCGACCACCTCGGGTACCGGCTCGGAAACCACCGTCGCCGCAGTAATTACAGACTCTCAGACGCATCACAAGGCCTCGCTCAACGATACCTGCCTCATGCCGAAATACGCTATTCTCGACCCGGAGCTGACGAAGGGGCTGCCGAAAAAAGTAACCTCGACAACGGGAATGGATGCGATGTGTCACGCCGTCGAAGCCTTTACCAACCGCACCTATAATACGAGGCTGGAAAACGAATACGCTATGGAGGCTGTACGCCTCATTTACAACAACCTTCTCACCTGCTGCGAAGAGCCCGAAAATTCCGATGCGCGCATGAACATGATGCTTGCCGCCTTCAAAGCGGGACGTGCCTTTACGCGCGGCTGCGTCGGCTATGTTCACGCCATCGGCCACACGCTCGGCGGACTTTACGGTACGCCGCACGGACTGGCCATGGCCGTCATTTTGCCGCACGTCATGCGCCAATTCGGCCCGGCGGTACACGAGCGTCTCGCCCGCCTCGCAGAGGTCTGCGGATACCGGGAAGGCGACGATGCACAGAAAGCCGACTGGTTCCTGACGTGGATCGAGGAGCTCGAACGCGCCATGGATATTCCCCGACATCTTGACAATATTCGCGATGAGGATTACGATCGGATTATCGAATGGGCGATGAAGGAGGCCAATCCGCTCTATCCCGTTCCCGTAATCTGGGAAAAAGCGGATTTTATCAAATGTCTCGACACCATTCGAGGAAAAATTTAGCAATACTGCAGCGAAATCAACCGGTCTTCATATAGACGCTTCAGAAACACATCCTTCCGCTGGCTGATCCGCTGCATGCGCAGGTGCGCGAATAAAAACATTATCTTCGTGTTTAACGACTTATGCGCACCAAAAGGCCCGGCGACAAAATGTCGCCGGGCCTTTTTATGTTCTGTGTGATGAATAGGAATCCATCCCTCGCCGTTTTCTGCTCAGCGGATGGTTCGAACCTCGCCGGTGTGCGAAAATCCATATCCGCCCCTTTGCTCCAGCGCACATCGAAATTCAGCGGAGCACAGCAGGGACCGGAACGCAGCGACCGACGGATGTGCAAGATCGACCGTTCGAACAGCAAAATCATATTCCTCTTTTCCGACCGGAATAAAATCCAACCCCATCGCCTCCGCCGCCGATTGAATCCCCACGCCGCAGTCGGCGTCCTCTCCGCTGACCGCAGCGGCGACCGCCATATGAGTGGTCGCTTCCTTTTCGTACCCATAAATTTTTTCGGCGCAAATCCCTTGCCGCTGCAGCAGATAGTCGAGCAGAACGCGCGTCCCGGAACCGCGCTGTCGGTTGACAAAGCGCCCCCTGACCAAATCCGAAACACCGCGAATATCGAGCGGATTGCCTCGCTTTACCATAATTCCCTGAATGCGGTCCACGCCCTTAATTAAGGATACCTCGCCCGGCGGAAAAAGCTTTTTCAGAATCGATTCGTTGTACCGTCCCGTTTGCCCGTCGAGCAGGTGCGTCGGCGCAAGCACGGTTTCTCCGCGCTGCAGCGCCATCAGCCCGCCCATTGAGCCGACGTGGCTGGAGCTGATACTCATGCCCGGATACTTCTGTGCTGCGAGATCGTCGAGCAGATCCATAAGCATATCGTGTGACCCGACGGACATCAATGTCCCCTCGATCGCACGGCGGGGGCGAAGCAATTCGATCGCGACACGAGACCCCGCCTCCAGACCCTCTGAGTGCTGGTCGATCACGAGAAATCCGTCGGCGCGAACCAGACTCATTGCCGCGCCTGCGCCGCGCGATAACGGCGCGGCGACGTAGCGATCGCCCACCTTTCCGACCTTGACGCGAACATACTCCCGATGCTTCAGCGACGAAACGATGCGCCGCGTTAAAACCGCTTCCAGCCGGTCGCTCTGCGCCGACCGATTGCCCGCCAGCCGGAGCAGAAGCGGGCGGACGAACTGCTGAAAGGCAATATAAGCGCTGACCGGATACCCCGGAAGGCCGATGACCGGCTTACCCTGTACGACTGCTAAGATGACCGGCTTGCCCGGCTTGATCGCCACGCCGTGCACGACGACCTCGCCCATGGACCGAAGCACCTCGACGGAGTAGTCCTCCGTTCCGGCCGAAGAGCCGGCGTTAAGCAGCACGACGTCCTGTTCCGCTAACGCCCTGCAAACAGCCTCTTTGAGCTCGCCCGGATCATCGACAACCGAATCATACGCCGTTGGGACGCCGCGGCACTCCCGAACCAATCCGGAAAGCATTCCGGAGTTTGAGTCGATAATGGCGCCGATCTCCGGCGCCGCATCTGCCGCAATCAGCTCCGAGCCCGTCGGAATAATACCGACGCGCGGCCGGGAAAATACGGAGATTGCGACATTCTTGGATGCCAAAAGCACTCCGATGTCCACGCCGCGCACCTCGTGCCCCGAGGGCAGCACGAGCTCCCCCTCCACGACGTCCTCACCCACGGGACGAACGTGGTGCCATTCGGGAACGGACTGCGCGATCATCACCCGGTTCGGTGAGACCGAAACGAGGTCCTCGGCCATAATGACGGCATCAAAGGGCGTTCGCACGGGATCGCCCGTATCGACGATTCGAAAATCGCTCCCCTCTGTCAGGACGAGCGGATGCTCGGCGGAAGCGGCCTGTGTTCGGGCGGCGCGCACCGCAATCCCGTCCATCGCCGCCGAGTTGTAGAGCGGCGAGCTGCACTGCGCATAAATCGCCTCCGCTGTGACATAACCCAGCGACTCCATCGTCCGCCGCAGCTCTTTTTTCGGCGACAGCAGCCCTTCCAGCGCTTTTTCATAGCGCGCGAGCGCTTCCTCCGGCGAAACGGTTTTCAAATACAGGTTTCGATTTTTCATAATGCATATACCCACACGCTTTCATCCGCGCGAACGCCTTCGTCATTGATTTCAAGAACGATGTATCCATCCGCCTCCGACATCGTTCGAATCAGACCCGACGCCCCAGGCACCGGCACGACGAGTCCGTCCTCCCGGAAGCGAACGAGCTGAAACGTCTTTCGCCCCGGCGATGCGGCGACATTGACCGCCATTTTCCCCCATCGGCCGTGAGGGATTGCTTCGCGCGCGCCTCCGGTATACCGCACCCACAGTTCGCCGACGATGAGCCGAAACAAAAGCAATGCCGCGACCGGATGTCCCGGAAGGCCGATCAGCCCGGTCCTTGTCGGCGCATCAAAGCCCAGGATCGTCGGCTTCCCCGGCCGAACCGCGATGCCGTGTGTGAACGCGCCGGTCGAAGCCAATTCGTCAATGATCTGTGCAGTGCTGTCCTTTTTTCCCTTTGACGA
>JAEXCD010000071.1 GCA_023393715.1 Bacillota bacterium | reverse complement strand
GCACCCAAAAGTGTCGTATTGATGGCCAAAATCGCAGTAAGATTCCGGTGAATGCGCGCATTCATTGCATCGGCTAACAGGCGCAGCTGTGCGAGCTTGCGAAGATCCGAATTCAGCAATACGATATCGGCCACCTCGCGCGCAATATCGGAGGCGTCCTTCATTGCGATCGACACCTCGGCGCGCGCCAGAGCGGGGCTGTCGTTGATGCCGTCTCCGACCATGGCCACGGCGCCGTATTCCTGTCGGACGCGCTCGACAAGCGCCGATTTTTCGTCCGGCAGTACCTGAGAGAACACGCGATCCATTTTGAGATCCTCTGCGATGCGCTGCGCCATCGCCGGGCCGTCGCCCGTGACCATCCACAGCTCCCGGACGCCGCGGTCGCGGAGCGCCTGAAGCGCTTCAAACGCCTCGGGACGCGCCGGATCGTCGATTAAAAATGCGGCGGCGAGCCTTCCGCCGATCCCCAAATAGAGAATCGAATAGGTCCCTTCGTATGGCGACAGCGTCGCCTTCTGCTCCTCGGAGAAGACGACCTTTTCGTCATCGAAGAGAAAATGGCGGCTGCCGATACAAATCGACTGCCCCTGAATGGCCGAGCGGATACCGTGGGCGACGACGTATTCGACATCGTCGTGAAGCTCTTCATGCTGCAGCCCCTTTTCCTTTGCCGCATTGACGATGGCGCGGGCAACGGAGTGCGGGAAGTGCTCTTCGATGCATGCGGCAATGCGCAGAAGCTCATCCGCATCATCGCCGTTCAGTGAGATCGTTTGAACCAGCCGGGGCTGGGAGCGCGTCAGCGTTCCGGTTTTATCGAAAAGAAAGATTGAGGCATTCGCCAAGTGTTCGAGATGCTTTCCACCCTTCACGGCAATTTCGTGATCCGCCGCTTCCCGAATGGCGGCGAGCGTCGCGATTGGCGTGCAGAGCTTTATCGCACAGGAGTAATCGACCAGCAGCGTTGCCATCGCCTTTTGGACATTCCTCGTAAGGAGGTAGATCAGGCCGGAGGCGAGAAAGTGATAGGGGACGAGCTTCTGAGCGACGCGCTGCGCCTGTGTGGCTCGTTCGGCACGCCCGGCGCCTGCTTCGTCGATTTCTTCAATGATGCGATGGCGCTTCGTGCGGTCGCCAACGGCGCGCACCTCGATGACCAAATTGCCGTCCACGACAACGGTTCCGGCATAGCACATCGTATTTTCGCGCTTTTCAATTGCGCGGGATTCGCCGGTCATGGAGGATTCATCGATCATTCCCTCGCCCGAGACGATCAGTCCGTCGACCGGAATGACCGATCCGGAGCGCACGCGCAGGCGGTCGCCGAGCTGGACGTCGGAGAAGGGGACGCGCTCATCGGCAGATCCGTCCGCCGAAACGCGCCAAACCGTATCGACCTTGAGCGAGAGTGAGCGAATCAGATCCATCTGAACGCGCTGTGTCGTGTATTGCTCCAACAGCTGCGACAGGTCGAGGAAGAACATAATATTGGCCGCGGTGCTAAGCTCACCCGAAGCCATGGATACGCCGACAGACGTCGCGTCGAGGACGGGCACGTTCAGCTTTTTTTGGAGGAGCTGGGCTGCGCCGTCTCTCAGAAAGGGAATGGCGCGGTACCACACCCAAAGGCGATACAGCGGCATCGGAAAGAGCCGTTTTGTGAGCTGCTTCATGACAAAACGTTTGATTACGGCTTTCTGAAAGAGGTGCGTCGCTTCGCGCCGATCTCCCTCGGGAGGCAGCTCGTCCTTTAATTCGGAAAAGCGGACGCCCTGCAAGAGTGTCAGCACGTTCTCCCGGAAGGCCGGATCGTACAAAACGAGCAGACTCCCGTTTACAGGGTTTGTCTCACAGGAGACGATAAAGTCATAACGCAGAAGCTGTTTTTCAAAAGCATAGCCTTGCCCGGCGCAAAAAGCGCGGATTCCGTAACGGACGCGAAGTCTTCCGGGCAGATCACTGACGAGAACGGGCTTCAACTTACTCCTCCGAGCTGCAGCAGTCCTCACAGGATTCGGCATTCTTTTGCTGCTGTGCTTCGGCGTACAAATCCTGTGCATCCTCCTTGAGGTTTTCGACATTTGCCTTTACGCAGTCGCTGACCTGCATTCCCTTTGCCAGGCCCTTTACCGCGATTTCCCGCGTTTTTTTGCTTTTGGCGACGACGCGAAGTCCCTCAGCCGCCGCAGCGCCGACCAACAACATGATCCAGTTTTTCTTTCCCATTTTCAGTGCCATGATAATTCCTCCTAAGAAGGGTACGAGTACGGAAAGCATTATGTTTTCCTTGACTTACTTCAATAAGTATAGATTGCCGTCAAATGTCAGTCAAGGGAAACGTGCGTACTGCCTGCGAGCGATCAAAAGGGCGCGTTCAGCCGGTTTGCCGGAGATGTGCGGAGTCGATCGAAGAGGGGAGGTTAGCCCACGCGGTGGGCAGCGGTTTGCCGGAGATGCGCGGAGTCGATATAATGATAAAAAAGGCAAGCCCGGGCGGAGCATTGCCGCAGTGGACTGTGCGAAGCAGGGCGTGAGGAATAATAAGTAAGGATGGGATACGCATGAGAATGATGGTACAGGGATTGAAAATTTTGGATTTCAGCACGTTGCTCCCGGGGCCCTATGCTACATGGATGCTCTGTTCGATGGGGGCTGAGGTTTTGAAAATTTCCGCACCGGACAAAGAGGATCTCGTCCTCGCCGGAGGCCCCGGCATGCTTCAAGAGGATGGGAGCTGGGTGAGCGCGAATCGCGCGTGGCTGATGCACGGGAAAAGGGAACGGTTTCTCAATCTGAAATCCGAAGAAGGAATCACCGAGGTGAAGCGTCTCATCCTGGAGGAAGGCTACAACTGCATTGTTGAACAATTCCGCCCTGGAACCATGGAGCGATTGGGTCTGGGTTATGAGGATATCAAGGGACTGGCACCGGACATTATTTATGCCAGCCTGTCCGGTTACGGGCAGACGGGACCGTATGCGAATCGCGCAGGGCATGACATCAATTATCTTTCCCTCTCCGGCGTAATCAGCTACTCCGGACGCATTGAGGAGGGGCCCGCTCTCTATGGTCTGCAGATCGCTGATATCGTTTCGGCGCAAAATACCGTGATCGGTATTCTGGCGGCTCATGTCAGGAGGCTGTGGGCGCAGTCGGACAAGGCGGCGAAGGGAAGCGGCTGCCACGTCGACGTATCCATCCTGGATGGGGTCGTGCCCATGAATGCCATGGCCGGCGTTGGCGCGCTGATGAGCGGACAGGATCCCGAGCGAGAAGGAGATTGGCTCAATGGCGGAAGCTGCTACGATTTTTACGAAACGGCCGACGGACAATACATGAGCGTTGGCGCGCTGGAGCCTAAATTCTGGCAAAATTTCTGCTGCGTCATGGGGCATGAGGATTGGATTGAGGCCGGCTGTGTCTGTGCCGATTTTCGGGAAAAGAAGCAGATTCTTCGAGCCGAATTCAAGCAAAGGACGCGCAGCGAGTGGACGGCACTGTTTCAGAAAACCGACGCCTGCGTTGAGCCGGTGCTCAGCGTTACAG
>JAEXCD010000109.1 GCA_023393715.1 Bacillota bacterium | reverse complement strand
ATATCGATGTCGGGGATCAGCGGTTTCAGTGCCTGATCTGGGCGCAGACGGGAGAGGTGCACGGATCGATTACCTTAGCGGAGGCGATTGAGGTATCGTGCAATTACTTCTTTTATGTGCTGGGATTGGGGGACGATCCGCGCAGCAATACGGCCCCCTCGGTCAAGGTAACCGTGGAGGACATTCAGCAGATGGCGGAACGCTTTGGGCTGACGGAAACGTCCGGCCTGGAAATCAATTATCCGCAGGAATCGGTAGGCAATGTCCCGAGCAGCGAGGGCAAGCTGGGCATCTCAAAGCAGCTGTTGGCCTATTATCTGGAACCGGAGCTCATCAAGTATAAAAAAGAGGATGTATTCAAAAACCAGGAGGCCATTGAGGCGGATATTCGAACGATTATCTCGTGGCTGGACCGTGCGAACGAAATGGGCCGCACGGAGATCATCTCGCTGCTGGAGGATATGGGGTACAATGCGGAAACGCCTCTGGCAGACAGCTACAGCGGCCTTGCGGACATCATCAAGTACAATTATCTGATACAGGCGGACTGGTCTCAGGCGGATGCGGCCATGATGGTGATCGGACAGGGACAAAACGCGTATACGCCGATCGAAATCAATCGGTACTGCTCCATTATTGCCAACGGCGGGACGCGTTATCAGTACACGCTTTTGAAGGAAATTCGAAGCCATGACGACAAAACGGTCGTCTATGCGCAGCGGCCGAACGGTACGCCGATCGAATTGTCCGATCCGGCGAATATGGATACGGTGCGCCGCGGAATGCAGCTCTCGGCGCAATACGGTGCGGCCGCCAAGGCATATCAGGGATTGGGCATGTCCGTAGGCTCCAAGACGGGGACGGCGGAACACGGCGGGACGAATCCCAAAACGGGCGGGGCCTTCGATTCCTATTCCTGGTATATGGCATTTGCGCCCTTCGACAATCCAAAGATCTGTACGACGACCTTCTTGTCTCAGGCGGGAACCAGCTCGAATGCCATTCCGATGACGCGCGATATTATGGCGCAGCACCTCGGAGTTCCGACGGTACAGGAGGGCAACGACGCGTACTACGACAGCTTGGAGAATCGGCTTCGGCAGGAGTCCGAATCCTCAGAAGAGAGCTCGAGCGAGGCCGAGTCTGCCGGGGAGAATTCGGGAACGACGTTTGTCGGCGAGTGAAGCGCGAGCGTGGAAAAGGCGTTAAGGGAAAAAGGAAAGAGCGATTCCAGGATGGGAATCGCTCTTTTTCCGAGAAGCAGCGGGAGGCAAAATGAAAATTCTATATTACGATCGAACGTTGTCTGAGGCGGGAATCTATGAAGAAGGCGTGTGGCAGAATCGATTCATCGAGGATCCGGCGGATATCGTAGGCGGATTGTATCGGATGCGCATCCGGCGCCCGTCGCCTTCGCTGGACGGCGTTATTTTAGACGGACCCGGAGCAACGCCCATTCTCTTGAGAAATAAGGATATGCTGCTGCCGCACCGATCCGGAGAGGTCGTGTTGGTCGAGGTGATACGTCCCGGATATGCCGGGAAAATGCCCCTGGCGACAGAGCGGGTCAGCTTCTCGAACGCGCTTTTCGTGCTGCAGCGAGGCGCACAGGGCATTAAGGTCTCGCGCAGGATTGCCGAAGAGGAAAAGGAGCCGCTTCGGCTGCGGGTGGCGCCGCTTCTGGAGCGGATAAAGTGGAGTGCGCTGCAAACGGAGTGGGGCATTAAGGTTCGAACGGAGGGCGCATCGGCGAGCGGAGAGGCGCTTGAAGCGAGCCTTTTGATGCTTCTTCGCCAGGCGCAGGAGGCGCTGCGCGCAGTTCAATTCGATCCCGTGCCGCAGAAGCTGGGAGGACGCGACCTGCTCGGCGAGTGGATTCGCGCACAGGGCGAGGCATTTTGCGTGACGAATGTGCGCGGCTTTTGTGAAAGGTTTCGGCTCAGGGGTGAAGAAAACGAGGCATTTCGTCTCGAGGAAGATGCACGCTTTGCAGCGCAAAGGCGAATGTGGCTGAATCGGGTCATCGAAAACGAAGCCGCGCAAATCGTCGTCGATTCAACCGAGGCAGCGCATGTCATCGACGTCAATCAGGGGGTGGGCCTGCGCACATTGCCTGCGGCGCAAAAGACGCTTCGCGTGAATGAGGCTGCCTTGCCGTTGCTGGTGCGCGCAATCGCGCTGCAGCGCTTACAGGGCATTGTGCTCATCGATGTGCTTCGAATGGATCATAAAGCAGGGCAGAATTACGGAAGGCGGCTGGAGGAGGCGTTAAGCCGATGCGGCGTAGAAGCGCGGTACCTGGGTTTCACACACTCGGGGCTGCTGGAGCTGACGGTTCGTCGAAAATAGAATGATTTTTATGATTTTTGGCTTGCAGAAAGAAAAGAAAAGAGCGATAATATCCGTTTGGAAGCAAGAGGATGGGTCGAGTCCTGCCGTCGTTCTGCAAGACCGGCCGCACAGAAAAAGGAGGGTACATGTCCAACAATCACAATCGGATGGAAGCGAAGGTTGTCCGCGACTGCAGGGAGCTGTCGGTTCCAAAGAGAGCGCTGTTGTCGTTTCAGCACGTCTTTGCCATGTTTGGCGCGACGATACTGGTTCCCATTTTAACCGGCATCGATATCTCGACGGCATTGTTTATGGCCGGAGCCGGAACACTGTTTTTTCACTGGATCACCAAAGGGCGTGTCCCCGCATTTTTAGGTTCATCTTTTGCTTTTATTGCCGGCTATAATGCCATTACTCACTTTAATGCAGCGACGGGCGGCGTTGCCGATCCCGCATTGCTTTCCAAGGCGCACGGCGGCGTTGTTTGCGCCGGATTGGTTTATCTCGTTTTTGGTTTCTTTATTAGGATTTATGGCGCGAAGCGCGTGATGCGTTTTTTCCCGCCGGTGGTTACCGGCCCGATTATCATTTCCATCGGTTTGATTTTAGCTCCGGTTGCGATTCAAAGCTGTTCGACGGACTGGCTGATTGCGTTGATTGCCATCGGCACGATCATCTTCTTCAACATCTGGGGACGGGGAATGACGAAGATTATTCCGATCATGCTGGGCGGCATTGTCGCCTCGCTTGCGGCACTTCTTCTGAATCGCGGCTTCACCTTTGATGCTCTTCAAAATGTGCCCTTTATCAAGATTCCGCTGGATCCGCGTTACTTTGCGACATTCGATTTTAGTGCGATCATCACCATTGTGCCGATTTCCATTGCGACGATGATGGAGCACATCGGCGACATATCAGCCATTGGCGCGACGACCGGTGAAAACTACATCGAAAATCCGGGGCTTCATCGCACGCTGGTCGGCGACGGGCTGGCGACGAGCTTGTCCGCGTTCTTTGGCGGCCCCGCAAATACGACGTACGGCGAAAATACGGGCGTACTCGTCCTCACAAAGGTCTACGACCCGAGGCTGGTTCGCTATGCAGCCTGCGTATCGATTCTGCTGTCTGTCTTCCCAGGCATCGCAGCCGTGATATACGGGATTCCGGCCTCGGTCATTGGCGGAATTTCGCTGGTGCTCTACGGCATGATTTCGGCGATCGGCATACGCAACATGGTCGAAAATCAGGTCGACCTGACCCTGAGCAGAAATCTCCTGATCGCGGCGGGAATTCTCGTCAGCGCGCTCGGCTTTAACTCCGTAGGCGGATTGAGCTTTGCGATCGGACAGACGACATTGACGCTTTCCGGGCTGGCGGTTGCGGCACTCGTGGGCATCGTCCTCAATATCGTTTTGCCGGGGAAGGATTTTGACTTTGAGGAAGAGCGGCAGGAGCACGTCGTCGATTTCTCGGGAATTACGGAAAAAGGGTTCAAAGAGGAAGTAATGTAGACGCTGTGCCAAATTCGGCGGCGCTGTTCACAACGGTAAAAAAAATGAAATGAGGCGAGCCCCTTTTATCGGACGGTATCCGGATAAAAGGGGTTTGCGCGTCTATGAGTTTCGTCGGAAGCAGGATGCGCTATTTCTCCGTGAAACGATCCGCGACAGGCAGGCTCTTCGCGCAGGCAGGCAGAATTTTCGTGAAGCAAAATGAAAACTCGAAAACTTTGCAGAGAATGGTTATAATCATATAAGTAAAGAGGACAACGGAGAGCGAGGCTTGAGAGGTGCCGTGAAACGGCATTTTTTTACAATCGAGAGTTAACCTTAACTAACAAAAAGCGCGTTAAAAGGAGTGATTGCGTATGGACGGTTTGGAAAAGGATTTTCTGCAAATAAGCGATCTTAAGAAGAGCTTTGGCATAGGAGAGGCAAAACAGAATGTGTTAAGCGGAGTGAACTTTTCCGTAAGGAAGGGAGAGTTCTGTGTGCTGCTCGGGCCCTCGGGATCGGGCAAATCTACACTTCTGAATATAATCGGCGGCATTGATACGCCGGATTCAGGCTATGTCGCGATCGGAGGAGATAAGCTCGAGGATATGGATGAGAAGCAGCTGACAATGTATCGAAGGAGACACCTGGGCTATGTGTTCCAGATGTATAATCTGATCCCGAATCTCAATGTAAAGGAAAATATTGAGGTGGGGGCCTATCTGTCGCAGCGGCATCTCGATGTGGAGGAGATCCTGACGACACTGGGGCTGCAGGATCACAAATATAAGTATCCGAACCAGCTCTCGGGCGGGGAGCAGCAGCGTGTTTCGATCGGCAGAGCGATCGTGAAGAATCCTGATCTGCTGATGTGCGACGAGCCGACGGGCGCGCTTGATTACAGGACAGGCAAGGAGATTCTCGCGCTCATTGAAGGCTGCAACAAAAGGTACGGAACTACGGTGATCATGGTGACACATAATGAAGCCATAAGAAATATGGCCGATCATGTGATCAAATTGCGAGACGGCATCGTGCGCCACAATGATATCAATACGACAAAGATACCTGCGGCCGAGCTTGAATGGTAGGGAAAAGGACATGAAAAACCCACTTATTAAGAGGATTCCGAAGGAGCTTCGTTCGGAGTGGCACAAATATCTTGTGATTATCATTTTCATGGTCGTCATGATCGGCGTCGTCTCCGGTATGTATGCCGGACATGACGGTATGCTCGAAGCTATCGCCGCGGGGCGGGAGGAGCTCAAAATCGAGGACGGCTCCTTTGAGCTGACAAAAAAAGCGTCGCCCGAGCTTCTCGCCGCGATAGCAAGCGGAAAGAGGGCAGACGTCAGGCAGTATTTTATCGACGAGGGGCTTCGCGAAGCGGACGAGGAAGTAGCAAAGGCGATACAGGAGGAATTGGACGCCTCTGTTCGCTCCGGAATAGAGCGGCTCGTGCGCGAGCAGTGCGCGATGTATGAGATCACGGATGAGACCGCAATCGCACGCCAAATCGACGCTGCCATAGATGAGAAGTACGACGCGGCCATTGCTGAGGCCCGCCAATCAGAGGAGTACCTCAAGGCGACAGAGGACGCTTATGAGAAAGCGCATCATGCCGTGATTGAGGCGGTCGATGAAAAATGGGACGAAATTTCCGGGCAATATGATCTCACAGGTGCGTTCAAGGCGCAACCGGTGACGGTTATTGAAAACTTTTATCGCAACGAGTCGGAGGACCATGACAATGATGGCGAGAAGGACGCCGTCATAAGGCTCTTTAAGAGCGATGCCTCTGTGAACCGGGCATCGTTTCTCGAAGGACGCGCGCCGGAGGGGGCAAACGAGATTGCCGTCGATCGCATGCACGCGGATAACATCGGTATCTCCGTCGGGGACGGGATCACGGTCGGCGGCCGCAAATTTGAGGTGGTGGGACTGCTCTCCTATGTAAACTACCTTACGCTGCACGAGTCCAATACCGATCTGATGTTCGATTCGTTCGGCTTTGACGTCGGTATGGTGACGCCGGAGGCCTTTGAGGCGTTGTCGTCGAGGCTGCATTACAACTACGCTTATTTTTATGACGCAAAGCCTGCGGATAAGATTGCAAAGGCGGATTATGCCGATTATTTCCTTAAAATGCTGCTCACGCAGACTCTGGTGCACGAGAACAAAATCGAAAATTTCGTTCCCGAATATGTACGGCAGGCGAGCAACTTTGCACCGTCCGATATCGACAGCGATACGACGGGGACAACGATCATGTGCTATATTCTCATAGCGGTGATCGCGTTCATCTTCTCGATAACGATAAGCAACACCATCGAGAAGGAAGCCTCCGTCATAGGGACGCTTCGCGCTTCGGGATATACAAAGCGCGAGCTGATCGTTCATTATATGACGATGCCTGTTATTGTGACGCTCGCAGGCGCCGTCCTCGGGAATATCGTTGGGTATACGGCATTCAAAGAGGTTGCGGTGAAGCTGTATTACAACAGCTACAGTCTGCCTGCCTGCGCGACGACGTTCAGCTATAAAGGGTTCGTTATGACGACGATACTGCCTTTGGCACTGATGTTTTTTATCAATCTGTTTGTCATTGTCAGGAGACTTCAGTTTTCTCCGCTGAATTTTTTGCGGAACGATCTCCGCAAAACGCGCCCCTCCAGAGCGTGTCGGCTTCCGGGCTGGTCATTTATGAGGCGCTTCAGATTACGGGTCATTCTTCAGAATATGAGCAATTACGCCGTTCTCATATTCGGCGTCATATTTATAGAGCTCATGCTGTGCTTCGCGTTCGGCATGCCGGACTCGCTCGAGCATTACAGACGCTGTGCTCCGGACATGATGTTTGCCGACTATCAGTATATGCTGATGAGCGATAAAAACGAGGACGGAGCGCTTATCGTGACCGGCGAACCTACTGCGGAGAGGTTTTCAAGCACATCGCTGAAATACGCGAAGGACACGTATAGCTTTCTTGAAGGAATAGGCTCCGGAGGCGATGAGAGCGTCACGGTCTACGGCATCGTGGAGAACAGCGCCTATATCGATCTTCCCGATGACATTAAGACGGGAGAGGTATTTATATCATCGGCTTTTCGGGATAAATTCAATTTGCGGCAGGGGGACCAAATCATCCTGAAAGAGGAATACGAGAACAAGACGTATACGTTAACGGTTAAGGGCGTAACGAGGTATGACGGCGGCATTGCGGTTTTTATGACGAATGACAGCTTTAACACGATGTTTGACCGGGATCGGGATGCGTTTAACGGCTTTCTGTCGAAGGAAGAAATTATCGACGTCGAGGAGCGGTATATAGCGACCGTCGTCACGCAGGAGGAGATTACCAAGATCACCAACCAGATGATGCATTCCGTGGGGCAGTTTTTAGCGATTTTTAAGATCGCTATGGTGGTATTGTCGGCGGCGCTCATCTACCTGCTTGCCAAGATCATCATTGAGCGAAATGAAAAGTCGATTTCAATGGCGAAAATCCTGGGCTTTACGAACGGAGAGATCCGATCCCTTTATATTTTGCCAACCGCGATCGTGGTGGCCGTATTTGCGGTGATAGGCTTTGTCGTGGGCTATTTCTTAATGGTGTGGATCTTTAAGCTGTTCATCATGCAGATGGATGGATACTTTGCCTTTTATATGAGCTACGGATCCATGGCGCTGTCGGTTGTGTACTTGCTGATCGGCTATGCCTTTGTGTCGATCATTGATTTTATCCGAATTAAGAAGATTGCGATGGATGAGGCGCTGAAGAATGCCGACCGATGAGGACCCGTAAGAGCGGGGAAGAGCCTGCGTTCATTTGGTGGCGTGTTAAAGCGGAAGAAGAGCGCGATGCGGCAGGCAGTATTCGAGCGAGAATTTCATAACAGGAAGAAGGCCGGTCTTGACGACGTGTGTCAAGGCCGGCTTTTTTCCTGTGCTTATTCCCGGAGCGCTTACTGCGTTTATTCCTGAAGCAGGTTCAACAGCTCGCAGGAAACGGGATAGAGCTTTTCCAGCTGTTCCGGCGTGTACCGGTCGGCCGCCTGCGCGAGGTGCTTTTCGAGCTGTTCAAACCACTTCTGTCCATCGGACGGAGCGTCCAGTGAGAGATCCTCGCCGCAGCGCTGAGCGATGTCCTGACAAAGTCGGGCCATGATCTGTCCGTCGAGGCCGGTTGCTGCGCCTTTTTTGAATGCGTTGATGCAAAAGCGCATCGATTGCAGCCCATATTGGAGAAGCTCCTGATAGGCCTGCGGATGAGCCTCGAGATAGTGCTCGACGTCCGATGCAGGAAGCGGCTCGGAGGAAAGCTCCCGGAGCAGAGAAGCGATGCGTTCGGCGATCGCCTCCGGCGTTCCCCGGAGCTGCTCTTTTTTGACCTCGATCTCCCGTTCGAGCTCCTCGACATAGTCCTGAATGTGCATCGCTTTTTCGGCAAGGTTATCAGGGAAGATTTTCCGTATATCGGACGCATAGTCGGCGCCGTCGCGCGGAATCCTGTAATCGACTAAAACATATTCGTCATCGCGCCGTTCAAAGGTGAGAGCAGAGGGAATCAGGCTGCCTTCGCAGGCGACGAGCTGTGCGGATGGGGAGCTGTCGAATCGATAGGTGCGGTAACAGACGAGAGCGTATACGGTTTCGTTCGGGAGGGACGATTCCGCTTTGCCGACAGATTCGGCAGCTTTGCCGAGCAGAACGTGACTTTCCACGGGCCATTCAAGGATACTGTCCGGTCGGACCGTGGAGCGGTTGTGCGCTAAAACCGCCTGCTCGATGGCGCGATTAAGCCGAGCCTCCTCCTGCCCGGACTGAGTTTGTTCGGACGGCTGGGGCGAGGGCGCGGTTTCTGTAGAAGAGGGGCTTGTGAGAAAGCCGAAGAAAATCGCTGAGGCAACGAGTACGACAAGGAGGAGAATCCAAAGCGTCGGCTTCCTGTAGTACAAAATGGAACGGATACGGCTTTTCGCATCCCCCTCGGAAAACGAAAGCGGACAGGAGGAAATCGCCCGGGAGGGCGCGCTGAAGGCGAGCAGCACTTTTGCATAATCCGCTCGATCCGCTGAGCTGAGCGTAGAAATGACCGCTTCGTCGCAGGCGTATT
>JAEXCD010000014.1 GCA_023393715.1 Bacillota bacterium | reverse complement strand
ACTGCGGATTTGAAAGGTCAGATAGGCAAAATCCTTTCGCCCGTCGTAACGAATGAGCCGGAAGTGCAGCTCGTCGCCGTTCCGTTCATGAGAAAAGCTCATGTCGGCCTCCACCCGTTCGAAATAGGCGAGCAAACGCGCGGTATAGAGAACATCCTCGCGATTGTGCAGCAGAAGCTTTTCCAGAATATCGGGCCGGTCGGCGTGCCGGTAGAGCTGTGCGACCTGCGCCCCGGACAATTCATCCTTTCGGGAAATGCCCAATTCGTGCTCCACCGTTTTGAGCTTGAGATTGGGCAGTGCCAGAAATTTTCTGATCCGGCGCAGCTGTGCATAGAGATCGCGGGAGATGATTTCAGGCCAGAGAACGCCTCGCTTCTGCGCGCGGTGCGCGAGGAAGGGCAGATCGAAGGCCTCGCCGTTAAATGTTAACAGCGAATGCCCTGCGATACGGGCGGCAACGCACTCGAGCAGCTCTCTTTCGGCTGCCGGCTCGGGTGCGGGCAAAATCCACTGCGTCAGCGTGTCGAATTCCTCTCCGCCGAGAAGGACGCCGACGAGAAAAACGGCATCGCGGTCTCGGGTCAGCCCTTCGGTTTCGATATCTAAGGCGATATCGCCGCAGGGAAGCTCCGTTTTGGGTATCGTCTGCGTGTGTTCGATCATCTTCATAGCGGCTCCTGTGGTAGAATGGTTACGATCAGTATACAATAAATTTCCAAGTAGTGAGGAGGGAGCGATGATCTATTTTGATAATGCGGCGACGACGGCGCCTCGCGCAGAGGTTCGGGCGGTTGTCGATGAAGTCTTGCGCGAGGATTGGGGAAATCCGAGTTCCCTGCACCGAAAGGGGCTGGCCGCGGAGCGGCGCCTTGAGGATGCGCGCGCACGGATCGCCGCTCGTTATGGGGTAAAGCCAAAGACGCTGATTTTCACGTCCTGTGCGACCGAATCGAACAACACCGTAATTCGGGGAATGCTTCGTGGCAGGAAGCGCCCGAATATCGTGGTATCGCCGATCGAGCACAGCTCGATTTTCGAGCTGGCAAGGGTGCTGGAACAGGAGAGCGTGGAGGTGCGTTGGCTGCCGGTGGACGGCGCAGGACGGGTCGCGCCGTCGGATGTGGCGGCTCGGGTGGATCGCGATACGGCGCTGGTCTGCGTTATGCACGTCAACAATGAGCTGGGTACGGTGCAGCCGATTCGCGAAATCGGCCAAATCCTCCGGCAAAACCAGCAGCGGGCACGTTTTTTAGTCGATGGCGTTCAGGGATTCGGGAAGCTGCCGCTCCGGCTCGATCAGGAGCCGATCGATTTTTACACGGCGAGCGGGCACAAGATTCATGCGCCGAAGGGGATCGGCCTGCTGTATGTTCGGGAGGGCGTTTCGCTTCCGCCGCTGCTCGTGGGCGGCGGTCAGGAACGGGGCCTCCGGCCGGGTACCGAAAACGTCGCGTTCGCCTGTGGCATGGCGAAGGCGTTGGAGCTGATGCTGGATGAAAAAAATGAAGTAGCGCAGCTGTGCGATTTTATGAGAGGAAAGCTGGCCGAACGGGAGGGCGTTCGCATCAACAGTCCTTCGGAGGCGTGCAGCCCTTATATTTTGAACATCGGTGTGCGGGAGATTAAGGCGGAAATCCTGTTGCATTATCTCGAACAGGAGAATATTTATGTTTCGACAGGCTCTGCCTGTACCGGCGGCGCGCCGAGCCATGTGCTGCAGGCAGTCTCGATTCCGAAGGAATTTCGGGACGGCTGTATCCGTCTTTCCTTCCACACGGACACGACGCGGGAGGAGATGGTGCGGTTCCTGGATGCGTTTGACCGGTCGGTGGCGCGGATTCGGAGCATTATTGGAAAAGGAGTACGGTAACGGATGAGTCGGGATTGGGTTGTTGCGATCAGCTATGGCGAGCTGATTCTGAAGGGGAAAAACCGTCAGCGCTTTGTGGAAAAGGCCAGACGGCAGATCGATAAGGTAACGGAGGGCTTTGCGATTGGGCGCAAGTTCATGCAGCAGGGAAAGTACTACCTTTCCGTTTCGGAGGAGGAGCTGGAGCCGGTGTGCCGGGCGGTACAGAAGGTGTTCGGTCTGGTATACGTAACGCCGGCGATTCGGGTAAAAAAAGACCTTGCGGCGATTCGGGAGGCGGCGGTATGGCTGATGAACCGCAAGCTCAGAGCACTGAAGGAGGCGGCGCCGGAAAAGCAAAGCGTGCGTTTTAAGGTGCGCGGGAAACGAAGCGACAAGAGCTTCCCGCTGGATTCGCCGCAGCTCTCGGCACAGATCGGAGCGGCGTTATTGGCGGAGTATCCGCAATTAACGGTCGATGTGCATCATCCGGAGCTCACGCTCTACGTCGATGTGCGTGACGACTGCTTCCTGTACATCGATCGTCTGCCCGGCATGGGCGGGCTGCCGATGGGCTCGGGCGGCCGCGGGCTGGTGCTGCTGTCCGGAGGCATTGATTCGCCGGTCGCGGGCTTCCAGATGGCGCGGCGGGGCGTCGAGCTCGGCTGCGTGCATTTTCATTCGTATCCGTTCACGAGCGAGCGCGCGCAGCAGAAGGCGCTGCAGCTTGCGGAGCAGATGAGCCGTTATGTCGGGCCGATGGCGGTATACATGGTCAATCTGCTGGAAATTTACACTGCGATTCACCAGAACTGCAAGCCGAGAAATACCACGATTCTTTCGCGCCGCATGATGATGCGCATCGCCGATGCGCTGTGCGCGCAGTACGAATACGACGCGATGATCACGGGCGAGAGCCTCGGACAGGTCGCGTCTCAGACCATTCAGGGCATCAGCGTCGTCAATGACGCGGCAACGCGTCCGATTTTGCGCCCGCTGATCGCCACAGATAAAAACGACATCATCGAGATTGCGCGCGAGATTGAAACCTATGAGATTTCAATCGAACCGTACGATGATTGCTGCTCCGTATTCGCGCCGGATCGGCCCAACACGAAGCCGCGACTCTCCGATATTCTGCTGGAGGAAACACATCTGGAGGTGGACGAGCTGGTCGCGCGTGCATTAGCCGGAGTCGAGCGCGTCCTCGTCGGCGAATAGAGAAGCCTTACCGTCGAGGCGTTCTCTTCGTCACACTGAAGCGTCCTCGCCGGAGAACAGAGAAGCCGCATCGCGAAATACAGAGATATAGAATATAGAAGTGTATCAGGAAAGAGAATTCCGGAGCAGGCGTCCGGAGTTCTTTTTTGCGTGCAAGAAAAGCTTGTTCTTTTCAGAAGGGATGATATACTATTCGAAAGGTTTAATATACTAAACAAATGCGGCGATCGCCGGCGGAGGCGATGGGGAAAGCGGAGGCGTTTCGGACGGCTGCCGCACGGACCGAATATCGATAGGAAGAGGAGAAAATCGTGCAAATTGGGGAAAAAATAAAAAATTTGCGGCTCCGAATGGGGTTGACGCAGGAGGAGCTGGCGGAGCGATCGGATCTGACAAAAGGATTTATCTCGCAGCTGGAGCATGACAATGCGTCGCCCTCGGTCGATACGCTGGAGAATATCGTGGGAGCGCTTGGAACGACGATGGCGGACTTCTTTGTCGAAGAGAATACCGATCCCGTCGTTTTTCATCACGAGGAGGCGTTCTCCGGCGTGTACGAGCAATGGGGCATGGAGATGAGATGGATCGTCGCAACCGCGCAGAAGCACGCCATGGAACCCGTTTTGCTCGAGCTTGCGCCGGGTGGGCGTTCCAAAGAGTACGATCCGTTCGAGGGAGAGTCCTTCGGGTACGTGTTGGCGGGGCGGCCGACGCTGCAATACGGCGGCGAGCGGTATGAGCTGAAACCGACGGACAGCTTTTATTTTGATGCCGATCGAGCCTTTTTACTGGAAAATCCGGGCGATACCGACGCCCGGGTGCTGTGGGTTGTGACGCCGCCGTCTTTTTAAGGAGAACGAGATGACAAAGCAAATAGAATTGATCGATGTTTTTAAGCAATTTGATGGCGAAACGGTTCTGGATCACATCAATTTAGACATCGAGGAGGATGAGTTTCTGACGCTGCTCGGTCCGTCGGGCTGCGGCAAGACGACGACGCTGCGCATTTTGGGTGGATTTGAGATGCCGGACAGCGGGCGCGTATTATTCAGCGGAGAAGACATCACCAAGCTTCCGCCGCACCTTCGGCCGGTCAATACGGTGTTTCAAAAGTATTCGCTCTTCCCGCATCTCAACGTGTACGAAAACATCGCCTTTGGCCTGCGCATCAAAAAGCTGAAGGAAGAAGAGATCCGAACCAAGGTCAGTGAAATGCTGCGTCTGGTGGGGCTCCGGGGATACGAAAGGCGATCGGTGGACGCGTTGTCGGGCGGCCAGCAGCAGCGCGTGGCGATTGCCCGGGCACTGGTCAATGAACCCGAGGTGCTGCTTTTGGACGAGCCGTTGGGGGCGTTGGATCTCAAGCTGCGCAAGGACATGCAGGTGGAGCTGAAGCGCATCCAGCGAGAGGTGGGCATCACGTTCGTCTTCGTGACGCACGACCAGGAAGAGGCGCTGACGATGAGCGACCGGATTGTCGTCATGAACGAAGGCGTGATCCAGCAGATTGGCACGCCGATCGATATTTACAACGAGCCGATCAACAGCTTTGTCGCAGATTTTATCGGCGAATCCAATATTCTGGAAGGTATTATGCATAAGGATCGCGACGTGACGTTTTCGAAGCATCGTTTTGTCTGCGTCGACGTCGATTTTTACCCGGAGGAGGCGGTCGACGTCGTCATTCGGCCGGAGGATGTCGAAATCGTTCCGAAGGAAGAGGGGATGCTCCAGGGGACGGTTCTGTCCAATCTGTTCATGGGCGTTCACTATGAGATGCGGATTCAAATCGGCGAGGAGTGCTACCTCGCGCATTCTACGGTGGGACACGAGGTAGGCGAAGAGGTCGGCGTGCGGATCATTCCCGACAATATCCATATTATGCGAAAAGGAGAGGTCGAAGGAGATGAAGAATTATAAGCGTGCTTCCGGCCCCTACCTGGTGTGGAGTGCCCTGTTTATCGTCGTGCCCGTCGTAATGGTGCTCTTTTATGCGTTTACCTCAGCCGATGGGCAGTGGAGTCTGTCGAATTTCCAACGCTTTCTGACGGGCAGCACGATGGGGACGCTGTGGCGGTCGATTCGGGTGGCGCTGTGGACGACATTGCTGTGCCTGCTGATCGGCTATCCGCTGGCCTACCTGATCTCGCAGATGAGGACGTCCTATCGCGCGACGGCGCTGACGCTGGTGGTTGTGCCGATGTGGATGAATTTTTTGCTGCGCACGTATGCCTGGGTGACAATTTTATCGAAAAAGGGCATTCTCAATACGGTGCTCGGATTGTTTGGCGTCGAGCCGTTGGATCTGCTGTATACCGACGGGGCGGTTATGCTGGGCATGGTGTATAACTTTTTGCCTTTTATGGTGCTGCCGATCTACACGGTTCTGGAAAAGATGGACCGCGGGCTCATCGAAGCGGCGGCGGATCTGGGGGCAAACCGGGCGCGCATCTTTCGGAAGGTTATTTTTCCGCTGTCGATACCGGGCGTGGCATCCGGAATTTCCATGGTCTTTATTCCGGCGATTTCCACCTTCGAAATTACTGCCCTCCTCGGCGGGAACAAAATGAACCTGATCGGCAATGTCGTCGAGCAGCAGTTTACCGTGACCGGGGACTGGAACTACGGCTCGTCGATGGCGGTCGTTCTGATGGTGTTTTTGGTGCTGTCGCTGTTGTTTTCGCGAGATGAGGAAAAAGCGTCGGCTAAAAAAGGGCGGTCGAAAAATGAATTTGATTTGACGCAGCAGGTGCTGATGGAGCATGAGGAGGCGACGAAAATCGATGTCTAAATTTTGGAAGCGATTCTATCTGTTTTGCGTATATGCCTTTTTATATGCGCCCATCCTCGTACTGATCGTGTTTTCGTTCAACGAGGGCAGGACGAGGGGAAGCTGGACGGGTTTTTCCCTGACGTGGTACGCGCAGCTTCTGGAGGACGAGGAGATCCTGTCCGCGCTTCGCAACACGCTGACGGTCGCGGCGATCGCCACGGCGGTTTCGACGGTGATCGGCACGCTCGGAGCGATCGGCATCTACGAATTTCGTACAAAGTCGCGGCGTTTGCTGCTGGCGGTCAATCAGATTCCGGTCATCAATCCGGACATCGTGATGGCGGTGGGCCTCATGGTGCTGTATCGCACGCTGCAGCTCGATCTCGGGTACGTCACCCTGGTGCTGTCGCATATCGCCTTCACCGTTCCCTACGTCATTCTCTCGGTTCTGCCCAAGCTGCGGCAGATGCCGCGGGCGCTGCCGGAGGCGGCAATGGATTTGGGCGCGACGCCGATGCAAACGCTGAGGAAGGTCGTTCTGCCGCATATCAAGACGGGGATTTTTGCCGGCGCGCTGATGGCGTTTACGCTGTCCATAGACGATTTTGTCATTTCGTTTTTTACGACGGGCAACGGCGTCGAAACCGTCTCGACGATTGTTTTCTCCATGGCGCGAAGGGGAATCAATCCGGAAATTAACGCCCTGTCGACACTGCTTTTTGCCGTGATGCTGGCGCTTATGCTCGGCATGAACTGGAAAAGCGGCCGGGCGCAAAAGGAGGCGGGCCGATGAAGAACCGGCGAATGAAGAACATCAAACCGGAGTGCGCGCGTACCGGGCGGAGCGGACTGCGTCCATTCATAAGGCATTCGAGGATGCGGCGGCATTTGTGGGGATTGTGTCTGGGACTGCTGCTTCTCGGCACCTCGTGCACCGCGAACGAAGCCGAACAGGGGGAGGTCGTCAACGTCTACAACTGGGGAGAATACATCGATAAGGATCTCCTGACAAAATTTCAGGAGGAAACGGGGATCCGCGTAATTTATTCCAACTTTACGACGAACGAGGATCTCTATGTCAAGCTGAAAAGCGGCGGGAGCAACTACGATGTCGTCGTTCCGTCGGATTACATGATTGAACGGATGCGCAATGAGGGGATGCTTCGGAAAATCAACTGGGAAAATGTGCCGAATATGCGGTATGTCGATGCCGCTTATAAAAACCATTCCTATGACCCGGAGCAGGAATATTCGGCGCCTTTCTTTTGGGGAACGCTCGGAATTGTTTATAATACTACCATGGTCGAGGAGCCTGTGGACTCGTGGTCGATTTTGTGGAATGAAAAGTATGCCCGCGAAATTATTATGATGGACTCGTCGAGAGATTCGCTTGGAATCACACTTCGCTGGAAGGGCCATTCCATGAATTCGACGGATTCGGCGCAGCTGGCCGAGGCGAAGGAGCTTTTGACCCGGCAGTATCCGCTCGTGTACGCCTACCTCGTCGACCAGACAAAGGACATCATGAAAAACGGCGAAGCAGCCCTGGCGGTGATGTATTCCGGCGATGCGCTCGATGCACTGCTCGAAAATGAGGATTTGGCGTACGCGATTCCAAAGGAGGGCTCGAATCTGTGGTTCGACGCCATGGTGATTCCGAAAAATGCGCAGCACCCCAAAAACGCCGAGGCGTTTATCAATTTCATGCTCGACCCGGAAAATGCGGCGCAGAATGCGGCGTATGTCGGATATTCCCTGCCCAATTCGCAGGCGCGCGCACTGCTCCCGGAGGAGTACCGCGACAGCGAGGTGGCCTATCCGCCGGAGGAACGGCTGAAAAATCTGGAGGTATTCCGCGACCCCGGAAAGTGGGTTCGTCAGTACGATGAAATTTGGCAGGAAGTAAAAAATCAATAGTATGAGTCGGCGGCAGCGTGTCCCGAATAAACGGAAGGCGCGAGCCGAATAAAAGCAGGAGAAAGGAGTGCGGCAGTATGGGACAACAGGAAAACCCGAGATATGAGAGCGGTTCGGGAAAGGGGGAGGCGCGGTATCAGAGCGGAGGAGAGCGTGCGCGGTATTCGTATTCCGGCGGACCGTACACGAAAAATCCATATGGCGATGAGGATCGGCATGCCCGGTATGACAGCAGCCGTTCTGCGGAGGAGACGCCATTTGAAGAAGACGCATCGTCCAACCGGGACGCTTCCGCCGAGTCGTTAAATCGTGACGCTTCCGCCGATGAGAAGCCGGAGTCGGGTCAGGAGTATGCGTCCCGCGATTCGCGCGAGGAGCCGCGGCGTGCCGGAGGATGGAAGGACATCACGGCCGGCTGGGCGAGAACGATCGATCGCAGCATCGGACGGCTTTTTGAAGAGGTTTTTCGTTCGACTTCGAACATGTGGCTCCTGTTTGGGGCGTGCTGCGTGATTTCCTGGCTCCGATTTTTCGGAATCGGCCGTCTTATCGGTGCGCCGATTGCCATCGGAGTCAGCTGGTTCATCTGTTGGCTTCTGGTTTCCCTCTGGGGAGGCATCAGCGGCGTCACCCGCGAAAAAGGACGCGCGAAGGGACTGGCCGGAGCGTGGGTGCTCATGTCGTCGATCCTCAACCTGATGCTGATTCCGATCGGCGTTCGCTTTATCGTCAACGTGGGCGTGGCGCTCATCCTGCTCGGACTGGATTGGCCGACGGTGGTACAGAACAGTGGGAACAGCGTCGAGGAGCAAAATGCGCTCGGAGCGCGTCATGGTCTGGTTCTGGTGATTATGAGCGTAGTCATCGGCCTGGTGCTGTATCTGGTTCTTCAGCTTTTGTTAAGTGTATTTCTCGCGCTGGGCGGGGGCTGGCTGATCGATGGGCTGAGAGGCTTGTCGTTGTAGCGAAAGGGAGAAAACATGTCGGAGCATACGCGGTTAAAAGAACAACGGGATCGATTTCGATCCCGGAGAGGCTTTATTTTAGCCTGCATCGGATCTGCGGTCGGAATGGGCAATATCTGGCTGTTTCCGGCGCGCGTGTCGCGCTATGGCGGCGCGGTGTTTTTGATTCCTTATTTCCTGTTTGTACTGCTGATCGGTTCGACGGGGGTGATCGGTGAAATGTCCTTCGGGCGTGCGACGAAGTCCGGTCCGATCGGCGCATTCGGGTCTGCGGCGCAGGCATGGAATGGCAGACGAAAATGGGGCGAGGGACTCGGCCTGATCCCGGTCTTTGGCTCGCTTGCGCTGGCGATCGGGTATTCTGTCGTCGTCGGATGGATTTTTAAGTACGCCTTCGGATCGTTGTCCGGATCGATTTTAGGGCAGCACACCACGGTTGAGGAGTTTGCCGGATTTTTCTCAGGAACGGCCTCGGCGTGGGGCAACAGTGTCTGGCAGCTTATTGGGCTGCTGGTCGCTTTAGGCATCATGGTTTTCGGTATCGGTGCGGGCATTGAGAAGGCGAACCGCGTGATGATGCCGCTGTTCTTCTTCATGTTTATCGGCCTTTGCGTCTATATCGTGTCTCTGCCGGGCGCATTGGAGGGATATCGCTACATTTTCGTTCTCGATCCCAAGGGTCTGGCCGATCCGATGGTGTGGGTCTTTGCCCTCGGACAGGCGTTTTTCTCGTTGTCGATTGCGGGAAGCGGAACCGTGGTGTACGGTTCGTATCTCGACGACGGCGAAGATGTGCCGTACAGCGCCAAGATGGTGGCGATTTTTGATACGATTGCGGCGATGCTCGCAGCTATGGTCATTATTCCGGCGATGGCGAGCGCCGGGGAGCGGTTGTCATCCGGCGGACCGGGGCTGATGTTTATTTTTCTTCCGAACCTATTCAAAACGATGCCCGCGGGAAGCCTGATTATGATCGTATTTTTTGTTGCGGTTCTGTTTGCCGGAGTGACGTCGCTGATCAACCTGCTGGAGGCGCCCATTGAAGCGGTTCAGCGTTTTTTTCGATTGAGCCGCAAGGCGTCGGTGGGACTCGTCGGCCTGTTCGCGATCGCCGTCGGCCTCTCGATTCAGGGCGTCGTGGAGCAATGGATGAACGTCTGTTCGATCTACCTCTGTCCCATCGGCGCGTTGCTCGCGGCGGTGATGTTCTTTTGGGGCTATGATCGGGAAACGGTTCTCCGCGAGGTGAACAAGGGACGCGCGAAGGCGCTGGGCGCATGGTTTTATCCCGTTGCGAAGTACGTGTTTTGCGGGGTGACGCTGGCGGTGTTGATTTTGGGCGCCCTGTTTGGCGGAATTGGCTGAGCGGGCGCGGAGAGGCGAGTTTCGGAAATAAAATCTGCGGTCGTCAAGGAGAGCACGGCATCCCGCTTCGAACCGTTCGCGGCGGATGTTGAAATCCTTTGAATAAAAAATGCGCAAGGCGTTGATACCAACGACTTGCGCATCAGAGTCTTGACGTTCCGCTTGCATACGCAGCTCTTGTGCTCGCTCGTTAGTCAAAATAGCGGATTCATTGAATTGAAAGCTCGTTTCGACAAAGGCGTCGGGGATGGCAGAATCCCATGGGGCTATCGAAAAGCGCTTGGTAACGGCTATCGCTGAAATTGAGACAAAGCATTCCGATCAGATCTCCGACGCTGTTTTTGGTGAACATGGTGGTAGAACGCAGTCTCCTTCCGTAAAAGATAGGCTATGATAACGTCCAAAAGAAACGGTATTCGGGGGTTTGCCATGAAGTGTTGAATGAAGTCAATCGAGAGTAAGTAATGCAATACATTTTAGACTGGATAAAAATAATAGATTGATTTTTTAAACAGATAAATATATAATGCAAATAGGTATAATTACTGAACTTAGTGGAGGTGATTCCATTGTATTGTTGTTATTTACGTTTTAAGAATTCTAACAAAAACAGGAGGGATAATCATGAAAAAAATCAATCGACTTTTGTCAGCGTTTTTAGCGTTAATTATGGTTTTATTTCCCATAATAAATGTACATGCTTCTTCAACGGCTATTTTGAATCATGAAGAAACGATTAGGGTTACTGAGCCGGACAATTCTATTTCCTTAATCCAACAGAGCGTTGATAGTTCGGGCAACCTTTTCTTTGAAATTAAAAATGATCAGAAAGGTTCTATAGAAAAAATAACACAAGACGATAGATATATATATTATTATAAAAACAACATATTGACAAGAATATTTAATAAAAACCTAGAGAATGGCTTAGAAGAGAAGGAAAGCTCTAAGCTATTTGAGCCTACAATATCTATGTTAGCGTGGTCGAATTGGAGCGCTTGGCACACTACCTATGGAGAGACTGGTCTATTAACGGGTCTTACGGCAACGGCAATTGCTGCTATATTATCAGCAGGTTCAGGAGTAGAGATTAGTCTTCTTCTTGGACTTGCTTCGTATGTAGTTTCATCCGGCATAAGTAAATTATATGTAATTAAAACAGAACGAACTCGTATAGATCATTCGAATCCTTTGGTTCAAGAGCATCAAGGAAATTTGAAATACTATAAATATAATAATTATACTGGACTTGTGGAAACGATTCCATTTGATTACGTTGTTGATGTCACTCCTTGAGGGCGCCATTATGAAATTAGAACAACGTATCTGGTTACGGTCTGCTGTTATAGCTGCTGCAATTGTGTTGATTACATTTGTGTTTAAATTTAATAGAGAATCAATTCCGATGTGGGGATTGCTGGGAGCAACAGCAGTATTCGGGTTTGCAACGAGAATTCGCGGCATTAAATATTCGTTTGATGTGAAGGCAATGACTTTTGTTCTACTTGTCGTGATGGGTTTCGCAATAAATGAATTTTTGTCACGAGGCAGTGTTTCAGCACAGTGGGTAGCATTCGTTTGTTTGATGATAGGAGATCTCATTGATTTAGGAACTGAATTGAAACATGTAAAAAACAGGACCAATGTACGCTAAAGCAGAGAAATGAGTATTTACATTTATAAAAGAGCCATATTCTGATGTGCCAAAAAAATG
>JAEXCD010000082.1 GCA_023393715.1 Bacillota bacterium | reverse complement strand
GCGTCTGCACCACATTCGTCACTTCCTGCTGAATTTCCGCAACGAGGTGCATCCCCTGCGCCCACGCCAGGAGAACAAAAACCAACGCGAAGAGTCCCGCACCCACAAAGGAGGGGTACAGAAGCGTCTCCCACATCGGGCGTTTTCGCTCAATCAGCATCGCGGCGCACGCCGAGCTTCCCGCGATAATCGGCACCGTCGTAAGCGCCGCCGCAGCGCCAAATAACAAAAAGATGCCCAGCCCCGATAAAAGGTAGCTCAGCACCGCCCATCGCGCGTTTTCCGATACCCACAGCACGATATAGGGCGTAAGCAAAAGCAGCCCAAAAACCGCTAAAATCTGTGCCTGTGCATAAAACAGTGCCACGCCAAGCGCTGCGGCCGCAACCGCCTGAAGCAGCCCTGAATATTTTTCCATCATTTCATTCATAGCCCTTCTCCTTATCGCTCTATGATATCACATCGCGGCGCTCAAAAAAACAGCCCCGAACGCGCGTTCGGGGCTGTTTTCATTACTTTGCTTCGTACGGAAGAAGAGCGATGTGGCGCGCACGCTTGATCGCGATCGTCACGTCGCGCTGGTGCTTCGCACAGGTACCGGTAACTCTTCTCGGAAGAATTTTACCGCGCTCGCTGATGAACGGCTTCATGGACTCCACGTCCTTATAATCCACCGTCTTTCCCTTTTCCTTGCAGAATTGACAGACCTTTTTTCTCGGTCTGAAACGTCTGTTTTGCATGTGTTGCCTCCTAATTTTAATCCACTCGATTAAAACGGAATCTTGTCGTCGTCAACCGGGCTGAAGTCGCTGCCGAAGAAATCATCATTTCCCGACGGAGCGCCCGCCGAGGCGGCTGAATTCGTCGGGTATGCGCCCTGCTGTCCGCCGCGCTGCGAATAGCCTCCATCGGAGTAGGAACCGCCGTCGCGGTCCTTCCAGTCGATGAATTCCAGGGACTGTGCCACGATATCCGTCGTATAGCGGCGCGTGCCGTCCTGCGCTTCATAGGAGCCCGTCTGGATGCGCCCCTGAACGAGAACGCGCTTTCCCTTCGCCGTAAAGTTGTTGCACGACTCGGCCAATCTCCCCCAGCACAAGATGTTGATGAAGTCCGCCGTCGGTTGATGTTTGGATTCCATTTCCTGCTTTTTTTCACGCGAGAGCTGCTTATCCACGGCAATCGTGAAGCGTGCCATCGCATTACCAGAGACGTTATTATAAGTGAGTTCCGGATCACGGGTCAAACGACCCATCAGAGTTACGCTATTCATGGTAAGCCTCCTTTGATTCGTTACGCTTCCTTTTTAACCGTCAGGTAACGAATAATTTGATCACTGATCCTTGCTCTACGCTCAACTTCCGCGATAACCTGCGGCTCCGCCTCAAAGTTAATCAGGTAGTAGTATCCTTCCTTGATGTAGTTGATCTCGTAGGCAAGCTTTTTAGCTCCCCAATCCTTGATTTCTTCCACACTACCGTTTTCGACGATCGCGTCCGTCAAACGGCTGAGAATCGCCTTGCGGTCTTCCTCTTCCATCTGCGGCTTGAACACGACAACCATTTCGTACTTATTCACCCTATTCACCTCCCTCTGGATTTCGCCCCGCTTTCGAACGGAGCCGAGATTCCCTCTCCCCGGCAGCAAGTCCCTGCCCGGAAAAAGGGGCGCCTGCGAACCGAACGCAGTGTCACCTATTGATTATAAATCATTTTGTTCAGATTGCAAGTGTTCCCCACAGATCTGGGACGCGCGGCAAGCGCGCTTATTTTTCTCTGAGCGGCAGCGCGGCCAAACCTTATTTTTCTTCGAGCAGCAGCTCGACCGGGCAATGATCCGAACCATAAATGTCGCTGTGAATCTTTGCATCGACCAAACGCGGCGTCAGCGATTCGGATGCCAGAAAATAATCGATGCGCCAGCCGATGTTTCGCGCGCGCGAATTTGCAAAATTGGACCACCATGAGTATGCCTGCTCCTGATCCGGATAAAAATAGCGGAAGGTGTCGACAAAGCCCGCATCGAGCGCCGCGCGGAATTTATGCCGCTCCTCGTCCGTGAATCCGGCGTTCCGGCGATTGGTCTTGGGATTGGCCAGATCGATCTCCTCGTGCGCCACGTTGAGGTCGCCGCAGACGATTACCGGCTTTTGCTTCTCCAGCTGCTTGAGATACGCTAAAAAATCGTCCTCCCAGCGCTGACGGTACTCGAGGCGCTCCAGCTCGCGCTTGGAATTGGGCGTATACACCGTTACGAGATAAAAATCGTCAAACTCCAGACAGATCACGCGCCCTTCGCGGTCGTGCTCCTCGATGCCGAGCCCGAAACGTACCGAAATCGGCTCTCTTTTCGAAAAAATCGCCGTTCCCGAATAGCCCTTCTTTTCGGCATAGTTGAAATAGGTGTGATACTGCGGCAGCTCCAGCTCCAGCTGTCCCTCGGAAAGCTTGATTTCCTGCAAACAGACACAGTCTGCGTCGAGTTGATTCAGCGCCTCTAAAAAGCCCTTGCGAATTGCCGCGCGCAGGCCGTTTACATTCCATGATATCAGCTTCAGCATTTTTCTCTCCTCGTCGATTTCTTGATAGTCCTATAATACCATTTTCGCGCGCCGTCAAACGCCCGCTGCGAAATCGCTCAAAAAAGGGTACAATATTCTCAGTTTGAACACTCCCCTTAGAAAGAGAGCGCCTATGACCGAAAAACTGCACGGCTTTATCGCGGAGGAATCGAGATTTCTTCCGGAAGAGGATGCCACACTGACGATCTATCGACACGAAAAGACCAACGCGCACCTGTTGCGCATGAAAAACGGCGATCCGAACAAGGTTTTTGCGATCGGCTTTCGCACACCGCCCATCGGCTCGACCGGAAACTGCCATATTCTGGAGCATTGCGTCCTGAACGGCTCGCGAAAATATCACACAAAAGAGCCCTTTATGGATCTGGTAAAGAGCAGCCTTCAGACCTTTCTCAATGCAATGACATTCCCGGATAAGACGCTTTATCCCGTCGCGTCGCGCAACAATGCCGACTTTTCCAATTTAATGGATCTGTATCTCGACGCCGTTTTCTACCCGAAAGCGACCTCCGATCCGCTCATTTTCCGTCAGGAGGGGTGGCGATACGAGCTCTTTTCCTCCGATGAACCGCTGACCTATCAGGGGGTTGTGTACAACGAAATGCGCGGCGCCATGTCCTCTGCGGAATCGCAGATTGAGGATCAGATCAACCGCGTGCTCTATCGGGGAACGATTTATGCTGATAATTCGGGCGGCGATCCCTACGAGATTCCGACGCTGCAATACGAAGAGTTTTGCCGTTTTCACGACACATTTTATCACCCTTCAAATTCGTGGACTTTTTTATACGGCGATGTCGACGAAGAACAATGCTTCGCCCGGCTCGCCGAATACTTCGACGACTACGAGGCGGCCGCGCCCGATTCCATGCCGGAACGGGTGGCGCGCTATACGGAGACGCAGCGCGTCACTGCGCCCTTTTCCGTCGGCCCGTCCGAGCATGTCGAAAATCAGGCCTATCTGAGCTGCAGCTGGCTGCTGCACGACACGGGCACCGACGCGCGCCAGCTCATCGCCCATCTTCTGCCCGATCTGCTGGTCTATTCCGAAGCGTCTCCGCTTCGCCAGGCGCTTCTTCGCGAGCTGGACTGCGAGGATGTCTACTGCTCCCTGCTCCCGCTGCGCGAGACCGGCTTCAGCATTGTGGCAAAGCACGTTGCCCCTGAGAAAGCGGAACGCTTTGCCGAGGTGGTCGACGAAACGCTTCGGCAGCTCGTGCAAAACGGCATTGACGCCGAGCTGCTCCAGGCAACGCTCAACAGCAGCGAATTTGAGCTTCGCGAAAAGGGAAATTATCCGACGAAGGGAATCGTATATGCAGTCAACGCCTTGTCCCCGTGGCTGTACGGGCAAAATCCGATCGATGCCCTTGCCTATCAGGACGATCTCGACACGCTCAAGCGCGGCCGCTCCTCCGCCATTTTTGAGCGGTATATCGACACCTTCCTGCTTCAGAATCCCCATCGCGTCCTGTTCGTTCATACACCCGAGCCCGGCTTGAATCAACGCCGCGATCTCGAATTGGCGCAGGAGCTTGCCAAAAAGAAGGCGACGCTGAGTGCCGGTGAACAGGAGGCGATTATAAGAGAAAACGAAGCCCTCCGGCAGCGACAGAATCAGCCGGATTCGCCCGAACAGAAGGCGACGATTCCCGTTTTGTCAAAAAACGAGGTTCCGCGGCAGCTCCCCCGCATCCCGCGCGAGCTGCGCAGCGAACCGGAGGCGACCTGCCTCCTGCACGCCTTGCCGACCGCAGGCATTCACTACCTCGATCTCGTTTTTGACGCCAGCCACATCGGCCTGGACGAGGCTCCGTATATGGCGCTGCTTTGCGAGCTTCTCGGGATGCTCGACACGGAAAAACGAAGCTTCGCGGAATACGAAAAGGCTGAATTGCAGGCCACCGGCGGCATTCAGATGCACCCTCGCCTCTATCCCAACGCGAAGGCCGCGGGCGGGTTTGACCGGAGAGTTGTCGTCTCAACCAAATTTTTGGGCGAAACGACTATTGAGCAAGGCCTGATGCTCCTGCACGAGCAGCTCTTTGAAACGGATTTTTCGGATCGCGCCCGCATCGTAGAGGTGCTCAAAATGGTCCGTTCACAATATCAGATGTCGCTCGCACAAAACGCCCACCGCATCGCCAGGGAACGCGCGCTGTCCTCGACAAACGCGCTGTCGTACTACAATGAACGGATAAACGGTCTTTCATTTTATCAGCTGCTTCAGGAGATCACAGAGCAGTACACCGACGAGGTGCACGAGAAGCTTCTTGCGGTCTATGAGAAGCTCTTTACCGGCGCACGCCGCGTCGTCAATCTGACCTCGGAAAGGGAGCACCTCGAAACGCTCTTTCCCGCCGTTCAGCACGCTCTTCGCCGCATGCCGTCGCAAAGCATCGCACCGTCGCTCATCGAGTTCGAAGCCCGTCCAAAACGGGAGGCGTTCATCACGTCCGTTGACGTCCAATACGTCGCCAAGGCGAACATGCTCTCGTCGAAGCACCCCTTCCACGGAAGTCTGTCCGTCCTCTCGGGCATTCTCTCCACCGAATTTCTCTACAATGAGATCCGGGCAAAGGGCGGCGCCTACGGCGCAGGGCTGTCCAGCTCCTGGACGGGCAGCCTCTGCGCGTGGTCGTATCGCGATCCCGGCCTCGAGAAAACCCTGCAAACCTACGATGCCTTAGGCGACGCCGTTCGCCGGCTCTCGCTTACCGAGGACGATCTCAACCGCTTCCGCATCGGCGCCGTCGGCTCGTTCGATCAGCCGATGACCGAGCGCCAAAAGGGCAGCTTCGACCTCAGCTCCTATCTCTGCGGCCGGGAGCCCGAGTTCTATGACCGCACGCTCCGGGAGCTGCTCGACACGACCGAGGAACAGCTTCGTCGCTATGCGGACGCCCTGGACGAGGCCATGAGTGAGGAGCACATCGCCGTAATCGGCTCTGAAGCGAGTATTCTTGCCGCAAAGGACCGCTTCGACGTCCTTTACCGAATCTGATGTCATTCGCGTGCCTTCCGGAAAACGTGCACGCCTGCTGAAAAGGAGGACTTATGAAACTGCTCTTTGCTGTAGATCGCCGCTTTGCTATCGGCCTTCAGGGTGACATGCTGTTTCACATCCCTGATGACCTTCGCCGTTTTCGCCGTCTGACCTCGGGAAACATCGTCGTCATGGGGCGAAAAACGCTCGAATCCCTGCCCGGCGGGCGACCGCTGCCCAACCGAACCAACATCGTGCTGACGCGAAATCCCGACTACGTCCGAGACGGCCTGCACGTCGTACACGATATCGCCCAGCTCGACGAGCTGCTTCAGGCGCTCACCGCCGCGGAAAAAAAAGCTGTTTTTCTCATCGGCGGCGGCGATCTCGTCCGCCAGCTGATCGATCGGTGCGATGAGGCCTCGATCACGATGCTCGACCGAAGCTGTCCGAATGCGGACACGTACATCCCAAATCTGGATGAAGCGCCCGAATGGCAGCTCGTCAGTGAGAGCGAGCCGTTTCCCTTTGAGGATACGACCTTCACCTATCGGGAATACCGCCGGCGCGCCGACACAAACGAATCGTCGATTCTTTGTCAGGGGAAGGACGCTTAAAAAGCCTCTCCGGCGCCTTCATTCAACCGGTATCTCTATCAAACGCACAAAAAGCACACGGATTCGTGTGCTTTTTGTGCATCTGTGGCTCGGCCGCATTATTTCAGAGACTATTGATCTACATTTCGCTCCATCGTAATCTGCACGGCGATGGGGATGTCCAAAATGCGCTCCCCCTCCGCCATCGTCCCGGAAGCCGTGCCGAAGGCGGGCGCAAAGGTGAGCTTGGTCGGGTATATGTTCCAATACGTCGTCAGCGGCACTGTTACGCCGGTCTGTTCGTCCGTATACGTTCCCCCTTCCGTATCGCCCATGCCGGTAAAGGTGTTTGTGGATGGGTCAAACGTCCCCTTGAGACACTCCTCGGGGCCGGTGTGCTCCGTGTCGATCGCCATGCTCAAATCGTCGTTGACGATCACCCGATGCGGCGCAAAGCGGATTTCCGTGCGTCCATCCGCATAGAGCTTCACCTCGGCGGAGAACGTATCCGCCAGGCCATCGGCGTTTACCGTCGTCATCATATACGCACCTGAGATGGCATCCGTTTGCGGCTCCTCTGCATCGGCATGCGACTCGGCAGGTGCCGGCGCAGGCTCCGGCGTGATTCCCGCGGCGCTCACCGATTCCCCTTCTTTTTGCTCGTTCGCCTCACCGCCGCCCGCGCTCTCCAAGCCGGCCTCTTTCCGAAATGCTTCGTCTACCTTTTTTAAGAAGGTATCGACGTCAAAGGGCTTTTCGGAATCCGCGAGCGCGCCCATATCCCGGATATAGATATCCGCCGTCGATCCGAGCGACCCCTCCTGCGGCACTTCCTCGGAGGCCGGCATCGCCCTGCTGCTATTCGATTTCGCTTGTTCCAATGCTTCCTCGCGGATTCCGGTTTTTCGAAGCACCTCCCTGGCGGCCTCCGTGTTCGCGTCGGCGCAGCGGACGATGATTTCCCGGTATCCCTTCATCATCTTCGAGCTCACGCCCAGCACCGCGCCCTCCTGAACATAATCCCTCGCCAGACCCACGCCGACCAAAAATGCTTGCGCTGCATTGTTTACCGCTTCTGCCGCTTTTTCCGGATCCCGAAAATCCTTTATGTTCTGAATTCCGCCCCCGATCGAAAAAAGCGCAGCCATCGGCGCGACCATTTCATTTGTTTTTTTCCATGCGGCCGTGTATTCATTTCCCTCGCCATTTGTAGTATGAATCGTTACGGCCGTCCCCATGTCAATAACTGCATTCACGCCGCTGAATGCAACGCCGCCCGCCTCAATGACGCCGGCCAGCGAAACTCCTCCTCCGGCAGCGATCCCTCCGGTTGCAGCGACTGCAACGCCGAACCCGATGGCAGACGCGGCCGCCTTCGTCTCCACCGCCGCCTGATAACACTTGTTTTCAAAATCCGCCTGCTCCGCATAAGCCGCTCCCTCAAGGATGGCCTGCGCCTGCTCCAGCATGACCTTTGCCCGCTTCACATCTGTGTCGTATTGCTGCGCAAGCGTTTTTAGCTTTTGCCCGCTTTTGGCATTATCAAATGTCCTTGTAATTTCTTCAGCATATGCGATAGCCGGCGACTTTTGTTCCGCTGCATGAGCCACGGAAACAAACGGGAAATACCGAACGCCATCGGCGGATGCGGACAACAGCTCATAAGCTGCCTTCTCCTGCCGTATAACCCCCTTTTCCTCCAGCTCGGCCAGGATGCCGGCATGCTCTTTGAGCGCGCCGCTGAATGCTTCCGCAATTCGAAACGCTTCTACCGCTTCGGCCAAAAGCTCACTGTACTCGCGCGCATGAAAGGAGTCCATGTTATAGACTTCCAGCTTTTCAAAATAGGCTCTTGCAAGAAGGTATGTCTGAGTTGCAAGAATAGCCTCCCCTTCCACTGTCGCTCTCGGCCCTGTAGCGCAGGGAAGCGTAACCTTAACTTCCACAATCGGATTTTCCGTTTTCTTTTCGCTGCACCCACTTACCGCGGTCAATAACAGTACTATAGATAAGATGACACTGATACCCCTCTTCATACCGTCCTCCAAACTGTACGTAGCCTTTCCTCTTGCAGTCTATTGGAATTACAGCCTATTTTGCATACCCTGCTGCCTCGAGCAGGCCGCGCATATAGGCCGTGTACTTTTGCAGCGCCTCCTCCGCCGGACCCTTGCGCTCCTTCTCCATGGACATGGTCTTGCTCATCTTCCATGCGCCGAAAAACATGTTGTGAGACGGAATGGATGTGGTCATCCATTGCTTTACGCCATCCGGCGTGTGGGCAACACTGAGAATAACCCTGTCGTTTCTGGAAAAAAGGCCGCCTGCCGCGCGGGAATAGGCGATGACCATATACCGCTGCGTTGCAGGCAACAGGATATACTCTTCGATGGATGCAGGCGTAGGGCGGCCGACAATGAAATCGTTATATTGCTCTGTATCCCAGCGCTCTTTCATAAATCGGTGGAGCTCCTGCAGGGTAAAAGCGCGATTCGTGATGATGATCTGTCTTCCAATCATTTTGAACACCTCCTTGTGTATACGCGTTCTCTCTGCGGCTGAGCAGCGAGGCGTTTCCCCGCTTTTATTTTATAGTACAAAAGTTTACCCATTCAATCGCGCAGAACAAAATGGTCGTGCCAAAATTTTGGCACATACCGTGCCGTTTTTATTGCATTTTAATGCATTTTGCGCTATTGTAATACATATCTAAAAAGACGGAGGTTCGACCATATGTTCGCGGAAAAATTTGATGCATTAATGAATATCGCAGAAGTGTCCAATAGTCTTCTTGGACGAAATGTCAATCTGAACTCTTCGCATATCGGGCGTCTGCGCTCCGGTGCACGAGCGCTGCCAAAAAAGCATGATTATCTCCTGCCTATGTGCCGGTATCTGGCAAATCACATGAAAAAGGAGTATCAACTGAACGCCCTGCAAAAGCTGACCGGAATGGAAAGCGCAGTTCTGACTTCGGCGGATGCCACGGCCTCCTTTTTAGAACGGTGGCTCCTGGAAAAAGCGCACGATACCTCCGCTGCTACAGGTCGGCTAATCTCCGGTTTTTCCCGTCTGTCCGCCGGATCGTTATCGCTTCCGGAACGGAAAGAGATGAACGGAAAAGCCCAAAAATATGCGTCCTACCTCTACGGAAACGCCGGGAAAAGGAAAGCGGTGGAGCAATTTTTTCTGATGATTCTCAATGAGGAGAAGCCGCAGATGCTGCTGCTCTTTTCCGATGAAAACATGGCCTGGCTGTATGAGGATCCTGCCTTCGTCGCTCGATGGACGGAGCTTTTTACACAGGTCCTTCTCAAAGGAAACCGGGTACGGATCATCCACACCGTATCTCGGGATATGAATGAAATTCTGGAAGCCGTCACTAAGTGGATCCCCATTTATATGACGGGGATGATCGAGCCTTACTGCTATCCGCGTCTGCGGGACGGCGTATTCCAGCGCACCCTGTTCATTGCGCCGAGCACAGCGGCTGTCATCTCCTCCTCGGTGCATCAGAATACCGATCAAATGCTCAATCTCTTCATAACGGATCGCGCGGCGGTTGGTGCACTCGCGCTGGAATACGAGCGCTATTTCGCCGTGTGCCGCCCTCTGATGCACGTCTTCAAATCACAGGACGCAGAGCTGTTTCGAAAAACCGCAGATGCGCTCATCGCTGCAGAGGGAGATGGCTGCCTGTGCTGCGCAATGCCACCGCTGTTTTCCATGCCGGAAAAGCTAGTAAACGACTTATCCGAGCAGACCGGCCATGCAGCGCTGCCGATTTTATGGAAAAAAAGTCTCTCTCTGTTCCGAAGGCAATTAAAACACCGCTCCCTGTCGTTGGTATTACTCGATCCTGGCGTCATGCAGGTAACGCAGAGCGTATTTCATCCCCCATTGGCAGATATTTTTGAAATCGCTGATCTGTCCTATTCTCACGAACAATATCGGGCACATATCGATCACTTGCTGAAGCTTGGAAAACGATACAAAAATCTGAAAATCATCTTCCGCACAGATATCTCCGACAAAATGCTGCTTTATGTTAAAGATGACGCTGGTGTCATTATGGCAAAGACGGACAAGCCCGCCACCGCATTTGTGATCCACGACCGGAATATGACCAATGCTTTTTGGGATTATTTGACGAAATTTTGACGACTCATCGTTCTGTGGCGAAGCAAGCTTGATCACATCGCCTTCGGCGCTTCATAGCCCTCGGCGCAAAAAACAGCAGGCGGAGATTCGTCATAGTCTCCGCCTGCTGTCTGTCCGGATCTTTCAGCCTGCTGAACGCGAATTTTATCTGCTTTTCCGAACCGCCGCTCGCTCTATGTTACTGCACCCCGGGATTGCTTCCGGAGCAGCGGTCACCCGCGAAGCTGTGCCTCAGCTTCCCCGATCGCACCCTCCGCCGCACCGTCCGTAAGACACGGCCCGTTTTGAGGCACGAGCGCGCCCAGCGCCGCCTCCAGGAGTACGCCCTCCCGATTCGGTTCGCCGGAACGCACGCTCTTTTGCAGCAGCGAAAGCACGCAGTCCGCCGCCTGCTCTGTCGCTTCCTCGATCGAACGCTCATTGAGCAGCGCTCCGGTCAGAACCGACGTGAACAAATCTCCCGTACCCGGATAATGGGCATCGTAGCGCGGACGCGTCGTCGAAAAGAAGCGCCCCGATTCGTAGCCGCGGCACTCCAGCGCCCGGCCGCTCTGCGCGGGAAAGGACGTGACAATGATTTTTTTCGGCCCCATGTCCGCCAGCCGCAAAATATATTCGTCGAGCTCCTCTCGGGCAAGGCCGGCCCGATAGGGCTCGTCCAGCAGCAGAAAGACCTCCGTAAGATTCGGCGTCAGCACATCCGCCCGGCGCATCAGCCGGCGCATCGCGTCCGCCATCTGCGGCGAAATCGACGAATAAAATCCGCCATTGTCGCCCATGACCGGGTCGATGACGACCAGCGTCTGCGGCGTTCTGAAATCCTCAATCATGCGCTCGATCTGCTCCGCCTGAATCGGAGAACCCAGAAACCCGGAATAGATGCATTCAAACCGAAGCCCCAGCTCCCGCCAGTGATCGAAGGTGCCCTTCATCGAGTCGGTCAGATCGACAAAGCGATAGTCCGAAAAGCCGCCGCTGTGCGTGGACAGCACTGCCGTCGGTACCGGGCAAACCTGAATGCCCATCGCCGACAGCGTGGGAATTACGATGGTAAGAGAAGCGCGGCCAAAGCTCGACAAATCGTGCAGCGCCGCGCACCGTTTTAATCTTGGCATATTTTCCGCTCCTTTGGCACGCCGCGATTCCGCCACGAATCAATACCTAAATACGTCTGCCGCTCCATGCCGGGATACTGCGCCAGCTTTTCGAAGAAGGCAGCTTCCTCCGTCACGCCGCGGTCTCTTAGGAAATGCTGAATTTCGAAACGGTTCATCGGATGCCTCAGACAGATCGAGGCCACGGCCTCCAGCGGATCGGTCTCTGCACTCTCAAACGAGCCCTCCGTCAGCTCGTCGATGGCACTTCCGCCCGTTTTTTCGCAGGCATAGTCGATCGCTTCCCGGCTGGCCACCTCGACCCACGGCTCGGAAGGAACGCGAACCGGCGTATTGACGTATACGCGGTCGGGGTGAAGCCGGTCGATCCACTCGCTCACCGCATCGATCGCTTCCTTCGAATCGTTGACCCCGCGGACGAGCATGAGCTCGAGCCAGATCTCTCCTCGGTATTCCTCGCGAAAGCGAAAGAGTCCGTCCACAATCGACGAAAAATGTACATGCGGCGAAGGGCGGTGCAGCTTCTTCCATGCCGCTTCATCCGCTCCGTCCAACGAGGGCAGTACGATATCCGCTTTGCCGAGCGCTGTTCGAACCTCTTCGCGGTCAATATTCGCCGCATTCGTAATGACGCATACGGGCTTTGGCTGGCGCGCCTTCAGACCCTCGATGAGCCGCGACAGATCCGCATACAGCGTCGGCTCGCCCTCTCCGACGACGGATACGACGTCGTATTCGACGCCCTCCTTCAGCACCTCGTCAAATTCGGCTAAAATCGTCTCCACGTCGAAATAGTTCTGCGTCTTCCATTCCAAATGGCTGGTGCGCCCCAGCTGGCAGTAGACGCAGGAATAATTGCACGTTTTTTCCGGAATGGGGCTGATGCCCAGAGATCGCCCCAGGCGGCGCGACGGCACCGGGCCAAACACATACCTTCTGCTACTCATTTCCCCTCCCCTGTACACCGATGCGCTCTTCCGCAGAACCAGCGCATCGGACACATAGTACATATCTCCCATTCGGACGTCCCTTCGAAAAACGACCGCTCTTCAATCCTTTCCACCACACGCCGAACCTCTTCCGCCGTGCGCTCCTGTTCCGCCGTATCCTGAGCAAAGAGCCTCAGCGGCTCCCGCACATCCTCCGGCGTAAAATAGAGCGCCCCTGCGCCGGGCGCTTCCTCGTTCTGCTGAATATGCCGCAGCATCAGCCGGTAAAAGGACAGCTGCCCGGAATACGCCCGCAGATTCTCTTCACTCGGATGTCCCGTTTTGAAATCGACAATAGTGCGCCCCTCATCCAACAGCAGATCCGCCTGCCCCTTCAACAGATACGCTCCCTCGGAGTAGCACAGCCGCTGCTCCATCGCGGCAATGCGCCGCCACCAGTCCCGCCCCGCGGTCGCCAGATATCGGTCGATTTCCCGCTTTGCTCTGTCCCGCTCCTCCAGTGAAAACAGGGAATGAAGCGGCGCCATTCCTTTGGCTGCGGTATCGAGGATACGGTTCGGTTCAACGGAATCGAGCGCGGCGCCCCGGCAGGCTTCGCGGTGAATCCCCTCGAGCGCATAGTGAATGAGCTGCCCGTATCGCTCCTCCGGCGTGCCCGGCTCCGGCAGCTGTTCACGCTGCACAAAGAAATACTGTCTCGGGCAGCGGCGATAACGGACAATATCGGTCGTATAGGCGTATGCCCTCTGTACTATTGTCGGACTCGACTCGCAGAAGGTCAAGGCATTCAACGAACTTTCGCCGCGAAATTCCGGCAGGGTGAGGTGCAGCCCGCGAAACAGTCCGGCCGATAAGAGCTTTTTCATTTCCGCACTCTTCCGTTCGGCCGTCTGGCCGGTCATCACGCGTTCCCATGGCTCGTCAATCCCCGTCAGAATCAGGAGGTCCTTGGCGCGGGTGAATGCCGTATAGTAACGCCGGAGAATATCAAACCGCTGCGCATGCTCTTCGTCCGGCTCCGCGTCCTTTATTGCGTCCTGCGCCACGGATTGCGCGTCCTGCAGCGTACGCCCGGCGCGCTTCGGCGCAACGAAAACCTGTCGCTCCGTCGGCTCGATGATGACGACGACCGAAAATTCCAGTCCCTTCGACTGATGAATCGTCATCACATTCAGTCCCTCTTCATCATCGCCCGCTTCCCGCGTGCCCGAAAACGCCATCTCCCGCAAATACGGCAAATAGGCCGTAAAAAAGCGCTCGAAAAAGAATGAAGCATTCCCTTCATCGAGCATCCATATCGATTCCTCCGAGCAGAACGCTGCGAGCTGGCGGAAAAACAGGCTCAGCTGTTCCCCCTGTTCGGACGGCGCCCCCGCCTCGAGGTCTCGCCTCAAAACCGAATAAAAGGGCTCTGTGCTCAAAAAACGGTAGCCCAGCTCAAGTGGTTCCACGCCTCGGTGCAGCTCCTCGCGGAGTTCACGGACAATGGCCTCTCGTTTTTCGCGATCCGTCTCAGATTCCGTGCCTGCGCCGAAAGTAAAACGCCGCATTTTCGGGGAACCCACGGCTGGCAGAGATTCACGGAGCAGTTCGAAGCAGCTGATCATCGCCAGAACAAGCGGCTGCTCCATAAGCGGATCGCGGTGCGGTATGCAAAGAGGAATGCCCTCTGCGCGAAGCGCTGCAATCAGCCGCTTCATGCGCGCATCGCGCAAAGAAAAGCTGAGCAGCGCGATGTCGCGGTAATTCGGCACTCGTCTGAAAAGCGTCTTCAAAAGCCCGATTACGTGCGCCACCCACTCCTCGAGATCCGCTCCCGTGAATTGCTGTACCGCTTGAGGACAGCATCGTCCCTGAGCGGAAATCAGTTCCTTTGGATAGCGAAAATCCGACAGCGAAACAGCGCTTTGCCCACACTGCCATTCGTCCGTCGGATACTGAATAAAATCGGAGGCAAAGGACAGAATCTGCCCGTCCGAACGATAATTTTCGTTCAGATAAATCGTCTGTGCCCCCGGGTACCGCTTCGGAAACGTCAGCAGATTTTGCACGGTTGCGCCGCGAAAGCGGTACAGACTCTGATCGTCATCGCCGACTACGCAGAGATTGCCCGTTTTTTCCGACAGCTTTCGAATGATCTGCTCCTGAATCGGGTTAATGTCCTGATACTCATCCACCATCAGATAGCGGCACCGCTCCTGAAACGAGCGACAGACGTCCGCATCCTCGTGAAGCATTCGAAGCGCTTCCGAAAGAAGACCCGAAAAATCCACGGCATTGTGCGCCGTGAGAACATCCTCGTACAGACGCAGCAGCATCTGTTCCGCCTCGGACGGCCGCCTCATCTGCGGCGCGGCGGAAGCCTGTCCGTTTTGCGGCACAAATAAAGACCGGCTGTTTTGCGCCGTGCCCATCACCCCGTATCCGAGCCCTTCGCGAAGCTGATCCGCCCATCGAAGAAAGCGTCGAATCGACCACACCGGGGCAGCGCGATTTTCTCCGGAAAAAACCGCACGGTACGCCGCCTGTTCGGTAATGTGCGGCCACTCCTGCAGCAAATTCCAGACCCGTTCCCCATCGTCCCACACGCGGTAGCCCGGCTGAAGGCGGCTCCGCGACGAAAACGGATCGATCATCTCCTGAGCCAGCTGGTGAAAATTGCCCACATTCAATAGGCCGCCCTGATAAAAAAGCCCTTTCCGACGAAGCGCCTTCGTCGTTCGGCTGATGAGCTCCTCCGCAGCCTTGCGCGTAAACGTCGTCACCGTAATCTGCTCAGCCGGAACGCGACGCTCCGCGATCAGGTAACAAACGCGCTCGACCAGTGTCCTCGTCTTTCCCGTTCCCGGCCCCGCGACGATGAGCAGCGCACCCTCTGTTTTTTCGACCGCGCGCTGCTGCGCCGCATTTAGTTGGGACAAGTCTCTTGCGCATCAAAAATCTGACGCGCCTCCTCTAACGTGAGCGCATCGGTGTCCGGCACCGATTGGATGAAAACCTCCGTCCCGCTCTGTGCCAGCGCCGTCAGCTCATCCATCATTTCCTCCGTCACCGCGACGGAGCGGTTGATGAAATGGTAACGCTCATCCTTTCGGACAACGGCGCCGATATTCAGCCTGGGCAAAGCCACGCCGCGTTCCGCAAGCCTGCGCGCCGTTGCGATGTCGCTGAACAGGGCCAGCAGCTTGCGCCCCTCAAAATCGCCCGCCTGCTCCTTCGCCACGAAGGAATCGACGGAAAAACAGGACACGTCAATATTTTGGCGGCTTCCCGTCTGCTGATAGACCGCCGCCATATATTCGTCCGCCGCCGTCACCTCATCGATGATGACCGCCTGATCTGCGCCGCATACCTCGGTCCATTTCGGCAGGATCCGACCGTGTACCAAACGCGGATCCACTCTGCCCATGACAATATTGCTCATTTTTTCTTTCCTTTCCTCTGCTCTGTATTCCCCGTCCTTGAATTTTAGGACGATTTCGCACTTTGTTATTCGAGCTACATAGTACCACATCCGGCACACGGGGACAATTCAAAAAAAACATGATATGATGAAGCAAAATATTCTATTTGGAGGTGTCCCGTGTCGCGCAAAAACTGGAATGAATATTTTATGGAGCTCGCCCGTATGGTCGCCGCTCGCGGTACCTGTGACCGCGCCTATGTCGGCTGCGTTTTGGTCAATTCCGAGAACAGAATCGTCTCGACCGGGTACAACGGCTCGATCGCGGGAAACCCGCATTGCGATGAAATCGGACACACCATGCGCGACGGACACTGCATCGCGACCATTCATGCAGAAATGAACGCCCTGCTGTACTGTGCCAAGGCCGGTATTTCCGTCAATGGCTGCACCTGCTATGTCACGCACTTTCCCTGCTTAAATTGTACAAAATCCTTGATTCAGGCGGGAATTTCAAAGATCTATTACCAGGTAGGCTACCGCATGGATGATTATGCGCTGCAGCTCCTCGAACAAAATCACGTTCACGTGGAACAGATCGACTGACGCGCAGTTTTAAGAAAAGCAAAAAACAATCTTTTGTTTTTCTTAAACTTTGTCCCTTGTCTGAGGTGCCTCCTCACGATATAATCATTTTAAGTTGTTTACCTACTGCACCATCCAACAAAGGAGGCATTCATGAATTCCTCTCAAAATCGCCAGCCGAATAGGAGAAAAACGCCGCTCAACGAAGAAGAACGGAACGGAAGGCGGCCTCCGCTCAGCTACGAAGAGCGTCAAAGACGCCGTGCCGCGATGCACCGGAAGCGGCGAAATGCAAAATATGCTTCCTTCGCCGTTTTAGCCGGTCTGCTGCTGATCATCGTCTTTGCCGCCGGCAAAATCTTAAATAAGGGATCCTCGACCCCCTCCGCCGGTTCGGACCATTCGAGCTCCGCACCGCCCATCACGAGCATTTCACAGAGCAGCTCTTCCGGTCAAAGCGCTTTGTCCGGCGAGTCGGACGCGTCGAGCAGCGCCTCGGAAAACAGCGCCCCGGACAGCAGCTCCGTTTCATCGAGCAGCGCCTCGGAAAGCGCCTCCTCGGACAGCAGTTCTGTTTCATCGGGCAGCGCCGCGGCATCGGGAAGCTTCAATTACGAGGACGGCATTGCTCAGCCCAATGCCGATACGAACGGCTTTGTTCAAGACGCCGAAAAATGTCATAAACGGGATTGTGCTCCGGCGCAAAATCACAACGCCGCAGCCCGGCGCTACGCCTATCGCACCGAGGACATCCGCCGCGCGATGTTCGGCGATCCGCCAAAGCACTTCCCTGAGGGAAAGATCGCATTTTTGACCTACGATGACGGCCTGTCGCCGGACAGCACGCCGCGCCTTCTCGATGCATTGGCCAAAGAGGGCGTTCCGGCAACGTTTTTCGTCGTCGGAAATACGCTGAGCGAGAGTACCAAGCCTTATCTGCAGCGCATCTATCAAGAGGGGCATGCACTCGCGCTGCACTCCTATACGCACGTATACGATCAGCTCTACCCCGGCGGCAAGGCAAACCCGGACGAAGTCGTTGATCAGTTCCGGAAATCGCAGGATGCCGTTTCTTCACTGCTGGGACAGGATCTTTCGATTCGCTGCTGGCGCTATCCCGGCGGACACATGTCGTGGGATAATATTGAAGCGGCAGACAGCGCGCTGGCAGAGCAGGGCGTGGCATGGATCGACTGGAATTCGATCAACGGCGATGCCAATGCGCCGAGTGCGCAGCCGAAGGATCCGGCCGGTCAGGTCGCCTCGGTTCTCGACGGCTGGAACGCCTACGGTTGTCCGGATGTTATCGTCATCCTCATGCACGACCGCCCCGAGAAAGCCGTTACGAGCGACTCGGTTCCTCAGATCGTCGCAAAGCTCCGTGAACTGGGCTTCTCGTTCGGCGTTATGGAGTAAGCGAGCCAAACCGACACACATGAAAACGAAAAAGAGCATGGACTCGTCCGAACCGGCGTGCCATGCTCTTTTTTTCGCCGACTCTGAGCGCTATTTCTTCATTGCAAAGAAGACCGGCGCCGCGAAGTAGGCGCGTGCGCCCGAAATAATGCCCTCCGCGCCGACGCGCGTATAGGAGCCGGCGAATTGTTCATCGTAGAGAAAGAGCCCCAGCACGTGTCCCAGCCTCGTCTCTCTCAATGCGCCGTTCTCCGGTACGATAAACGGCGTCGGTTCGACATCGACATAATCCTGATAGATGTAGGCATCGAGCGGAAGCGTCTTGCAAAGCGCGTTCCAGGCGTCCTGATCGTACTCGCGTCCGAGATAAATTCCCTGCGACGCGTAGGAATTATAGGGCTTGAGGATATACCGATCCTTACGGCTCCGCACGTTCTCCCGGTCCTCCTCCGTAAGCAGCTCGCGCGTCATCGGCACGTGCGCGCGAACAAAGGCGCGTTCCTCCTCCGTCAAAATGGCATCCGTCATCGGATGATACAGCATGGAGAAAATCAGCTTCGAATGCATCACCTGCGAGCGGAATGACCCGAACATCACAAAGGCCTGATCCCGATAGCCCTGTAGAAATGCCTCGCACGAGGCCATTCGCTCGACGAAATCCGAGGTCACGACGCGGCGGTACACCAAATCTACGCGGAGCCGCTCACCGGTTTTCGGATCGGTTGCCCAAAGCGCATGCTGCTCATAGTTAAATTCATCGGGCGAACAGATCAGACAGCGGCGGCCCAGCTTCTCAAACGTCCGCTGAAACTGTTCAAACTCCAGAGTCGTCCCCTTGTCGAAAAAATCGACGATGGCGACCGTTTCGGCCTCCCGTCCGCGAATGCTCCGGTATCGGTTGAGAAGAGCCTGCACCAGCGTCTGAAACAGCTCAAATTGGGAAATCGTCCATTCCTTCGAGAGCGCCTTCATCGCCTCTGTCTGGAGGAGCAGTCCGCCAAGCACGCGATCCTCATTCATGGCGGATGCGCCGTCGGTATTCAGCTCGCAAAACCGAAAATCCGCTCCGCCGTTGTAGAAAATATCGTACCGTCCCACAGGGACCGGAATATCGTATCCCGGGTCGATCAAAATCAGCTTCTCAATCTCCGGAGAAAAACGGAAGCCCGGACGGTAGGCCGGATTTGCCACATATTCCGCAGTCACCTTCCGCCCGATCGACACCATACGGCGGATGATGCGGTGAAACAGCGCCGTTTGCTCCGATTGAAGAAACAGCCCCTGATAGGTCATCGGGATCGCCAGCCCGTGGTACAGCGTGCGCTCCGCCTCGGTTCGCTGCAGCAGCTCCTGAAATTCCCGGGCATACTCCTTTTTTTCGGACAAAATCTGCATATATCGACGCGTTACCTCAGGATAAAACACGCACGCCTCCTTTACTCCTCTGCCGCGCCGGGCTTCTTCACTTCAAACGCCTCGATCGCCGCCGCAAACCCCGCCGCGCGCTCAATCCGTTCAAACCGAAGCCGCGGCGTGTCCAGCTCGTCCCATAAATCGCGGAGCGGGGCAAGCAGCCCCCGTTCCTCCTCCGTCAGACCCCGACTCGCCAAATCCAGCAGCCGCAGCCCCCAATGGGCAAAGTAATCCGAGAAATAATAGCCCTGAATGCCGTTGTCGCGTCCCGAATTCTTCCCGCGCTCCACCATCTCTTCAGTCGCCGGCGCAAATATCGCCGCCAGCTCCTTTTGATTTTCTCCGCTATAGAAAAGCCCCTTGAGCATTGCTGCCGCGCCGAAGGCCATCTCCTCCGGCACCTCGTCCATGATGCGAATTTCGAGGTAATTTTTCAGACGAATATCCGGAAAGACGATGGACATCGCATGGCGGATGAGCAGCATCGCCTCCTCCTCTGAGGAAGCCTCGTCCAGGAGCTCATCCAGCGGACGATCGTTCGATTCGTAAATCGTTCCATCCGTTCGGGGCACAAAAAGCGGCGCATTGCCCAAAATCCACTCGGCATATTTCGCAAACCCAAATCCCTCGTCAAACGTCCCCGGCACAATTCCGGTTCGCGCGGGATCCGTATTTCGCCAGATTTCCTGACGCATATTGAAATGATCCAGCTCCTCGCCGCCTCGACGCGGCGAATTGTCAAACAGAGTGTACAGAATCGGCGACATCGCTGATAAAATGCGGTATTTTTCGATGAAATCTGCTTCATTGCAATAATCGAGCGCGACCTGAAGCGCACAGCTCTGCCGCATCATGGCGCGCGCCAGATTCCCTTTTTCATGCAGGCGACGGTTCATGATTTCATAACGCATTTTGGGAATCAGCGGAATCTCGTCAATCGAATTAACCGGATCCACGCCCAGAGTCAAGAGCGTCTCATGATATTCGTCCAGCACGGGAAACACCGCCTGCAGCGCCCTGTGATACTTCTCGCGAAGGGAAAGAACAGAGGTATCATGTGCCACGCTGATTTCAAATTGTGCGCCCGGCTCAATCGAAATGGCATATTCCGGCGCTTCCATGCCGATCAGGTGTCCCTCGAGGTAGACGTCATGCCCTAACTTTCTCGCGGAAAGCGCCTCAAGCACACGCTGTACGCCGCGCTCTCCTTCATAGAACCGGCGTTGCTTTGTTTCCCGATCAATGATGAAATGCTCCAGCTCGATGCCCACCTCGCGGCAGCCTCCGTCCCGACAGTTCTTTCTCATCATGGCCACGATTTGCTCGAGCTTCTTTTCCCGACTCCACGCGATTTTCGCCATTTTTCCCTCTTTTCTATGATACAAACCGCACTGTTTGTCAATTGCACTCCGCTTATACCCCTTTTTAGCGAAAAGGCTCAGCGTGCCTTTCGCTGCAGTGTGCCAGGCGCCGTCCTGCGTCCCTGCCGTGCCAGCTCTGCCTTTCGCCGCTGGAGAACCCGAAGCCCCACCGTCCGGACGCTGCCGTCCGGATCCTCCGCCAAGTGTCCCTGCGTTTTTTCCAAAAGCTCCATCGCCTCCCGAAGCGAACACGCCCCCGGACGTGCCGCTCCCCGGACGTAGCACAACACGCGCCCGATCTCGCCCCAGCCGCCCCGAGCCTGCCGCAGCACGCCGTCCTCCGCGGCCAGATCCCGTGCAATACATGCTTCATCCGGCACAATCCAGCTGTCGTATACCAGGCAGAGTGCATAGCGCGAAATCGAATCCAGATTGAGCGCCGGATGCTCCTCGGGACGAATCCACGCAATCAGCCTCGTGCATTCCGCGTAATCCTCCCGGTCCAACGCCTGCAAAAAACCGACCATCGCCTGTTGAATCGCGAAAAGAGGATTTTCGCTGAGCGAAGAAACGTGCGGCAGCGTCGACGGATCGGCGCCCTCGCTCAACGCCCCCTGCGCCCGGGAAAGCTGTACGAGCTCCTCAGCGCTTTGCCCGCTCCGCAGCAGGCGCAGCATATCCCCATCGCTGTACACCCCAAACCGACGCATCGGCTGGACGTTCATCCACCCCAACAACGCGTTGATCGAAGCGATGCCGAGCAGCAGACAGA
>JAEXCD010000042.1 GCA_023393715.1 Bacillota bacterium | reverse complement strand
GCTGTACGCCATCCTGATAGAGCGGCAAAATACGGGCGGGATCGGTATCAAACACATCGACCTCGACCGAATGCGAAGGACGGAAAACCAGCGCACGGCCCTCTTCCTCCCATTGCTTTACCTGCATTTGCTGTGCCCGATAATACTCATGCCGCTTTTCCAAAACGGGACAAATCGCCGGGAAATGCTCCGCCGCTTTCGCTAAAACCGGTGAAAAGACCGTTGGCTTTTTAATATAGGACGCATCCTGCGTGAGAATGATCACTTTGCGGCGCTGCGGCTGCGCCAGCGCCTGTCGAAGCGGGATTGCATCCTCGAGTCCGCCGTCGTAGTGCGGAATCCCGTCGAGAAGAACCGGGGCCGCCACAGAGGGCAAACAGCTCGACGCCATGATTTTGGTCCAAAGATCCCGCTCATCGGTGATCTCGCTGCGCTGAAAATAAACGGTTTCGCCGGTCACGGCATTTATCGCTCCGATGTGAAGCTGCACCGGCGAATGCCGGTACGCTTCATAATTATAATGAAAATGCTCCTTGAGCAGCGCCAGAAACTTCATCATATCCAAAAGACCGTTCGCCGAGCGAAGCGCGTCGACGTCTACGGATACACCACTGGAAAAGACTCCTAAAACCTGAGTCTGTCCAGAAGCGTAAAAAGCGCCGCTGATCGCGCCCGCCGAAACGCCAACCACCTCAGGCAGCACGATTCCGGCGGCTAAGAGGACATCCAGAACCCCCATCGTAAAAGCGCAGCGAAGTCCGCCGCCTTCCAGGATCAGCTGCGGCGCGGCCGCCGAACTACCTGTAAATTCACTCATCATTTTTCACCAAGTCCTTCATCCTGTAAAATCTGAAAAAGCACCTCCGCCTCTTCGCGGTCAAAGGTAATGCCCTTTCCCATGCGCGTATGATCCGGATTCCACGAGCGAAGGTCATATTTCGCATCCCGATCATTCCATGAAACCAAATTGAGCTCCTTGCGCCAGCCCTTTGCATCCTGACTCAGAATACCGAGCTGTTCCACGATTTCGTATTTTATTTCTGCCATAATGAATTCCTTCCCGTTACGTTATCTCTTTCGTGATATGCTGATTTTAGCACATCTTCTGTTTTATGTCGTTCCCAGGCGTGTGATATAATGACTCGGAGGAGTGTCCTATGCCATGAGAATACAAAATATATGCTACGATGAAAAGCTTCGCTGCTTTCGCTTTACGTTGGATGACGAATCCGAGCTTCTGGTTTCGTATCCCGCCTACAACGATTTGAACCTGCGCGTCGACGATTGTCTCGATGAGGAAAAAAGGGAGCTTCTTCGCATCGAGGATCTGACAAACCGCGCATTTTTCGTCGCCTGCCGATATGCCGTCTACCAGCCAAGAACGAAAAAGGAGGTGCGCGACCGGCTTCTTCGCGAACGCTTTCCGAAAGATATTTCCGAATCGGTTCTTGAAATGCTCGCCGCACAGCACCTTTTGGATGATACCGCATATGCCTGCCGCTACGCGCAGGATCAGTCCCGGATAAAGCACTGGAGCCGCCGGCAGATCGAAAGTCGCCTGCGGGAAAAAGGGCTTTGCGGTGCGCCGCTGAAAGAGGCGCTCGTTGAAGTGACCGATGCTCAGGAAGCCGACAATGTAGCCTTCCTCTACGAAAAGAAATATGCTCAGGTGCCGCTGAACGATGTAAAAAGCTTTCAAAGAGTTGCCTCAGCGCTCCTGCGGCGCGGCTTCTCCACCGAACTCGTCCTCTCATTCCTAAAGCAGAAACGGCGCGAAACCAGCGATGAATACGATTAATGCACCCCTGCCCGCAGACAAAAACTATTATGTGTACATCATTCGATGCGCTGACGGTTCTCTGTACACGGGCTATACGACGGATGTTGCACGTCGCATCGCCGCTCATAATTCAGGAAAAGGAGCGAAATACACCAAAACCCGCCGCCCTGTCGCATTGATGCGGTTTTGGCGCTTCACCGAAAAAGGACAGGCGCTCCGCGCCGAAGCCGCCATCAAATCACGTCCAAAAGCGATTAAGGAGCGCATTATAACCGAGCACTTTGACGAAGAACGCCTGTTCCAGCTGCTCTTCCCGAACACGTCCCCCTGAGTCGCCTTCGCCCGCCCGTTCGCGCCACAGCGCCGAACGGGCGGGCGTCTTACTGCCCTGTTTTCCTCATTTACTGTCCGTACAAAACCTGCACCTGCTTTAGGGGATGGCGAAGAATTTCTTCTTCCCAGAGGCGCGCATTGTCGCCATAAGCGGACTCAAAAAGCACCACCTTACTATTCTCGCTCAACTGAATGCTCAGGATCGGCGAATCCGTGATTCGCCCCTGCTTGATCGCATAGTATTGGAGCTCATCGTCGTTTTTGATGAAAACGCGATTGGCTCGCGCCGCCGAAAACGCGGAAACAGCCTGCGACGATTTATAGCTGACCTGCGTCCACGGAATGCTCAGACTTTCTCCCCGAATCAATTCCACCTTTGAAATGATGTCTACCGGAAATTTGGACGAATACACCTCATCCTCCCGGGTCACCTCCAGCCGCGTAAAAAACGACCACGAGGTATTTTGCCGGTCAATGCCGATGTTCGTGTAATCGATGCCGATATTCGCTTCATCGATGTCGATGTTTCCTGTATCGTAGTTTGTGCCGGGATCGAGATAATGAAGCTGGTTTAATACCATCTCCGTAAAGGCCTCTTTCCCATCCTCGCCGGCAATCTGATCGACGGTATACGGATTTCCGCCGAGACTGTCCAACGGATAGATTTCATATTTTCTGCCGATCTGATCCGAATAGATGTTCTCGATTTTTTCAAAGGAAATCGCCCCGTCCGTTACATAAAGGATGCCGCGCTTATTTTTATCGGACAGGATGTTGTTAGAATCATCCGCACCCTGAGAAACAGGATATTCCCGATATTCTCCCTCGACGACGCCATAAAACTCATCCGTTTTTTTTGTCTCGTATTCGACCATAGAAAAGAGCGAATCGGCGCGCGGAACCAGTAAATTCTCAATACTGTACGTATGGAGGAGTGCGGAATCCGCCCGCTCGCGAACGAAATAGGTCCGATACGTATAGTACCAGGCGCCATAGTCGTCCTGTACCTGTTCGCGAATCCCGATTAAAAAGGCCGCTTCATTTTCAATTCCTTCGGATGCCTTTCCCTGCAGCGTGGTGCGCGCCCGCTCGTTATATTCGGCGATCGTCGCGCTATCCACGGCATCCGACTCCCGAACGGCGTAGTATATTCGCGAATCGTACACGAAACAGCAGCGCGTCGCACTGAGGCTGAGAATATCCATCGAAAAAGAATCGCCCTCGCGAACCATGACTACGTTGATATGCTTATCGGTCGAATACATCAGACTCGGCACCTTTTGAAAGCGCGATTCCAAATAGCGGGCAGCCTCGACATACTTGGCCGAGACGGTGGGTCGAATCGTATAAAAATCCCGAATACCGATCAGCTGATTACTGACATAAAGCGCATCGCCCTTATCAAACGCCGGCAGTGTCGAGGTCTCTGAGATATTTTGAATTTGTTCGATTCGCCAGACTCCTTCGAGCAGCGGTCGGTTATTTTTTGGTTTTTCAATGGTGTTCTGTACATCGAGGCTGTCGCCCGACTGATGAGCGGTGCAGCCGCCGAGCATAACAAGCAGGATAATAAACACCAAAAAAACAGTTTTTCTATATCGCATCGCTTCTCCTATACCGTCTCCTGCGGAAAAAGCATCGTCACCGTTGTTCCCACGCCAAGCTTACTCTTGATGACGAGCTGCCCTCCGTGCAGCTTTGCAATCTCCTCGCATATGGATAAGCCCAATCCCGTATGCGAGGCGCTGCTCGATCCCTTCCAGAATTTTTCCGTCGCCAGAGCGATATCGTGCTCGGAAATGCCCACGCCCGTATCCGTCACCGAGAGCAGGACATGCTCATCCGTTCGCTCGATATTTGTAAAAATCGTACCGCCCTCCGGCGTAAATTTAATCGCGTTGTCGATCAGATTCAACAACACCTGCTTAATGCGATCCTCGTCCGCCGTAATCCACACCTGGTCCTCGACGTAATTAAGCACCATATCCAGATTTTTCTCGCGCGTGCGCGGACGAAACTGAGAGTAAATGTTTTTCGCCGTTTCGACCGCGTCAAAGGTTGATTTGGTAAGCGTAATTTTTCCCGACGAGAAACGTGAAAAATCGAGAAGGTCTTCGACCATAACGCCCAGTCGATCCGCCTCCTTCTCAATGATCTTGAGCCCCTCCTGATTGAGCTCCTGCGGAACATCTGCTCCCTGAAGCGTAATCGCCCACCCCTTAATCGAGGTCAGCGGTGTGCGCAGCTCATGGGAGACCGACGAAATAAACTCGTTTTTCAGCTGCTCCTTTTTCAGAATGCTGTCGCCCATGAAGTTCATCGTTCGCGCCAGTTCACCGATTTCACCCGCCATATCCTCCTCCGCACGAACCTGAAACTGTCCGTCGGCAAGCCGGTTCGCAACGCGCGTCAGCGCCTTGATCGGGCGCGTCAGCGAACGGGATACGAGCCACGAAACGAAAATCGTCAGCGCAATAATGAGCGCGCCAAAGCCGATATAGAGGATGGATCGCATCTGAATCAGCGAATTGACATTTCGCAGCGTCGTTGTCAGCCGGATCATGCCCACCTGACGGCTTTGACTGTTCAGCGGCTGCGAAATGCTCATTACCGGTTCATCGTCGTACGGAGCCGTGCCGATATACGCCTCCTTCTTCTTGTTTTGCACCGCAATTACGTCCGGCGAATCCAGCACCTCCCCGACCTGAACGGTGCCGAGATTGTCAAAAAGCACGCGCCCGGTATTGTCCAGAATCTGAACCTGCGCTTCGTTGTTTCGATAGAATTGGTTCTTGTTTTGAACCACAATATCCTGCAGATCCTCATTGGACAGGTAGCTGAGAAACAGGTCGGCATTATAGCGCGCCTGATTGTACAAAACACTCGCGACATTATCATAATAATAGTTGTGCAGGGAGGCGATCGAAATGATTTCAAAAAAGAGGATGAGCAAAACCAGGAGCAGTACGAAAAAGCCCGTAATCTTGAAGCCGATCGTACTGGATACTGCCATCTGAACCTTTTTGGATGCCGTTGCCGCACTTATTCGCTTTTTTTCCACCGGTACCCGACCCCCCAGACCGTCTCAAGATACTGCGGCTTCGCCGGATTGTCCTCAATCTTCGCGCGAATACGCCGCACATTCACGTCGACGATTTTTGTCTCGCCGTGAAACTCCTCTCCCCAGGCCAGATCCATGATCTCCTCACGGTTGTACGCACGGCCGGGATGCTCGATGAAAATCTTAATAATTGCGAGCTCCGTCGGCGTCAGATCGATTTCACGGCCGTTCTTGTAAAAGATACGCGCATACAGGTCGAAACGATAGGGGCCGTCCTCAATGACGTTTTTTGCCTTTGCCGCATCGCCGCGCTCCCCCTTTAAGTCAAGCCGACGAAGAAGCGACCGGATTCGAAGAACCAGCTCCTTGGGATTAAAGGGCTTCATCATGTAATCGTCCGTCCCTTTTTCCAGCCCTAAAATACGATCGACCTCCTGAGATTTTGCAGTCAGCATAATGATCCCGATCTGAGGGATATCCGTTCGCAAAATTTCGCAAACCTCGTATCCGCTGATTCCCGGCAGCATCAAATCCAACACGACGACATCCGGACGGTGTTCCCGGGCAAGCGCAACGCCCTTTTCGCCGGACTCCGCTTCCAACACCTCAAAGCCTGCCAGCTCAAGATTGATTTTTGTAAACTTCCGGATGGATTCCTCATCTTCGACCAACAAAATTCGATTTGCCATGTCCTCTCCCTTTCAACGATCTTCAGTCCACATGATTTCACTTGTCCCGTGACCAACCGGTGACACGGTATAATTCCTTTTCAAAATCCGGCAGCAACAGCGAATCCACGCTCAGCCGATCCATCTGCGGCAACCCCGGAACCGCATCAAAAACCAGGCGATACGCGATGAGCATCTGCGAGCGCAGGCCGGACAGTCTCTGTCCATAACGTCGATCGCCCGCCAACGGATGACCCATACCGGCAAAGTGGG
>JAEXCD010000038.1 GCA_023393715.1 Bacillota bacterium | reverse complement strand
GCCAGAACCTGAATATCTTTCCCCGGCTCCAGACCATAATGCTCCGGAAGGCGGCGGCACACCAGATCCTCCACCAATTCGAGCGTATTCATCGAATCCTTTCCCGGGAGAAAAAAGAAATCCTGATCGCCCCGATTGAGGATCGGTTCCGCACCGTGATTGATTCGGTGGGCGTTTGTCACGATCAGCGAGGCCCCGCTCTGCCGGTAAATCGTATCGAGCGCAATCGTCGGCACCTGCTTCGAATCGATGAGATCCCTCAGAACATTTCCCGGCCCCACCGACGGCAGCTGATCGACATCGCCCACAAAGATCAGACGGGCCTCCGGCGGCAGCGCCTGCATGAGGCTGCCCATGAGAAACAGGTCCATCATACTCGCTTCATCGATGACGACGGCGTCACAGCTCAGCGGATTGTCTTCATCATGCTCGATAAGCAGGCGGCCTTTCGAATCGCTCCCGCCCTTAAAGCCCAGCAGCCGGTGAATCGTCTGCGCGCTGCGCCCCGTCGACTGCTCCATGCGCTTTGCCGCGCGTCCCGTCGGCGCAGCCAGCACCGTCGCCAGCCGGTTCTCGTCAAACACTTCAAGAATGGCCCGCAAAATCGTCGTCTTGCCCGTTCCCGGTCCGCCGGTAATCACGAGCACCGAATGGGCCGCCGCCTGCATCACCGCCGATTTCTGGCGTTCCGACAAATGCAGCTTCATCTTCTGCTCAATGCGCTCCATGTCGACTGTGAGCTCCTCTGCGGTGCGCTCCACATCAAGCAGCCGGCACACGCGCGAGGCGACCTCATTTTCAAGCCGATAGATCGAATTCAGGTACCAGCGTCCGCTGTGCGGCTCCTCGTAAAGCGTTCCGTTTATCTGCAGCTCAAAAAGCGCCTCATCAAAATGAGTCAGATTCGCCCCCAGGAGCTTCTGGATTTCCTGTTCGAGCTCCGCCCGGGAAAGAAAACAGTTTCCCGCCGAAAGTGCTTCCTGCTCCATCCAGTAGACCAGCGCCGCCTTGCAGCGGAAGACGGAATCGGCCGCCAGGCCGTTTTGCTGCGCGATGCGATCGGCCGTCCGAAAGCCCACGCCGGAAATTTCCTCGATCAGGCGATAGGGATTTTCCCTGAGAATCGCCTGCGTCTGCATCCCGTATCGCTGGTAAATCTCCGCCGCAAGCTTCGGCCCGATGTGGAGATCCTGAAAGAAAATCGCCAGCTCTCTCGTCGCCTGCTGCTCCCGAACGGCCTTTTGAATCGCCTGCGCCTTCGTCCGTCCGATGCCGCGAATCTGCAAAAGTGCATGCTCATCCTCCGCCAGAACGCGCAGCACCTCCGTGCCGAATAATTTCACCAGCTTTTTGGCGGTCTTCGCCCCGATATGCGGAATCAGCCCCGAGCTCAGGTACCGCTCCAGCTGCGCCTCCGTTTTCGGTTCAAGCTTTTGAGCGGAGCGAACGCGCAGCTGCTCACCGTATCGGTCGTGAAAAAGGAGCTCTCCGTCGAGACACCACGCTTCTCCCTCCTCAATCTTCACAAAATCGCCTACGCAGGTCAAAGCGCCGTCCTCCGTATCCAATACGAAGACCGTCCATCCCGACGCGTCGCTGTGAAACCGAATTTTAGAAACCGATCCCTGAACCCGCATGCTTCCTCCTTAAGGGAAAAGCGCGCGAAAACGCGCGCTTTTCTATCGTTCAACCAGTTCTGCCTTGCCGCCCAGAGCCTGTAATTTTTCGGCCAACTGGTAATACCCCCGCTCAATGTGCTGCACATTATGCACCTCGGTGGTTCCCCTGGCGATCAGTCCCGCCAGCACGAGCGCCGCCCCGGCGCGCAGATCGGTCGCGTTGACCTTTGCGCCGTTGAGCCGGTCCACGCCCCGGATCACCGCATCGTGACCCTCGGTCGCAATCAGCGCCCCCATCTTGGCGAGCTCCTCCACGTGCATAAAGCGATTCTCGAACACCGTTTCCTCGACGTGACTCTGCCCTTCACAAACCGTCATCAAAGCCATAAACTGCGCCTGCACGTCGGTCGGAAAGCCCGGGTACGGCAGCGTTCGGATTTTCGTCGCCTTCAGCGTACGGTTTTCCGCACACACCTCGATGGCGTCCTCCTCGTCGAGCTCGATGACATCGCAGCCCACCTCGGTAAGCTTTGCGAGCACCGGGCGGATATGCGAGGCAATGACATTTTCGACGCGGACGTGTCCGTGCGTCATCGCCGCTCCGACGAGAAACGTCGACGCTTCGATGCGATCGGGAATAATGGTATGTACCGCACCGCCCAAAGCGGGAACCCCGGTAATGATGATCGTACTCGTTCCGGCGCCCTTAATGCGAGCGCCCATCTTGTTCAGGAAATTGGCCAGATCGACGATTTCCGGTTCCTTTGCTGCGTTTTCGATCCGGCTCTGCCCGCGCGCAAGCGAGGCGGCCATGATCAGATTTTGCGTCGCCCCGACCGAGGGAAAATCCAAGTACACATTGTTGCCGATCAGCCCGTCCTTCGGCGCCCGCGCGGTAATGGCATTCGGCTCTTCGATAATCTCTGCCCCCAATGCGCGGAACCCCTTCAAATGAAGGTCGATCGGTCGTTTGCCGATATTGCAGCCGCCCGGCATCTCTGCGCGCGCGATACCAAAACGCCCCAGCAACGCACCGATCACGAGAAACGACGCACGCATCTGATTCATCAGATCGCCCGGCGGCTCAAAGCTCATCACGCCGCCGGCGTCGAGCTCCACGGTTGTCGCATCCCGATATTCGATCTTGACATTCAGGCTCTGCAGCACCTCCAGCATCACCTGTACGTCGCGCAAAATGGGAACCTCTTCCAAAATAATCGGCTCCGTTCCCAGCAGCGCGCCCGCTAAAATCGGCAGCGCTGCATTTTTCGCGCCGCTGATTCGAACGCTGCCGCGTAACGGCCCGCTTTCCTCTACTCTAATATATCTCACGCCATCCTCCTTCGGCCCTCTCGTGAAGGAGTTTTTCTCAGTATACCGAAAAAAACGTCCCTCCGCGTTCCTCGTTACGCCTCGTTCCCGTGCCAGCGTTGAATTGCTGAAATCAACGCCTGCGTTCGTTCCGGCGGCGTCGCCCACGAGGTGCAAATGCGCACGTGCACGCCTTCCTCTGTCTCAGCAGCCCGTTCAAATGCGAAGTCCGCCTTTAATGCCTCATCGAGCGACCGGGGCAAAAAGAAAAACTGTTGATTGCTCAGGGAGTCGACGTCCGAAGCGATTCCCGCCGCCAAAAGAGCCTGACGAATCTGCAATGCTTGATTCACCGCCCGTCCGGCGAGTTCGAAATACTCATCGCATTCGAAGATTGCTTTGAATTGAAGTCCTAAGAGACGTCCCTTGGCGAGCATACCGCCCTGACGCTTTATCATATAACGAAAATGGGGGAACCGCTCGGGCCTCGACAGTACGATGGCTTCGCCGAAGAGGAGCCCCTGCTTTGTGCCGCCGATGGTAAAGGCGTCGCAAAAAGCGGCCAAATCTGCCAGTGTCAGATCATTGCCCGGCGTCCTCAGCGCATAACCGAGCCGCGCACCGTCCAAAAACAGTAAAAGACCGTATTCGTCGCACAGCGCGCGGAGCTCTCTCAGCTCTTTTCGGGTATAGATGCCGCCGGCCTCCGTCGTGTTGGAGATATAAAGCATCCCCGGCATCACCTCATGCTCGTTTTCGCCGTGCGCAAAGTGGCTTTCTAAGACAGTCCGAACCGCCTCGGGGCGAACGCGCCCGAGCTCATCGCCTTCTACGGCGAGACATTTATGGCCGGTCGCTTCCACTGCGCCCGTCTCGTGTACGTTAATATGACCGCTCTGCGCACAAATCACGCCCTGATAGGGCGCAAGCCCGGCCGCGATCACCGTCGCATTTGCCTGCGTCCCGCCGACGACAAAATGAACTTCCCCGGAAAAAGCGCCCAGCTTCGAAGCGATCAGCGCACGCGCCTCCTCGCAGTATGCGTCCCTTCCGTAGCCGACGCTTTGTTCGAAATTTGTCTCCTGCAGCGCCCGCATTACCGAATCCGCGGCGCCCTCGTGATAGTCACAGCAAAAGTAATTCATTACTTCGTACCGAACAGACGGTCGCCCGCATCGCCCAGACCGGGCAGGATATAGGCATGATCGTTGAGGCATTCGTCCATTCCCGCGAGATAGATATCGACATCGGGATGCGCCTTGCTCATCGCTTCAACGCCCTCGGGGCATCCGATGATGTTGACCATGCGAATGGAACGGCATCCGTGGTTTTTCAGAAAATCGATCGCCGCAATGGCCGACCCGCCGGTTGCCAGCATCGGGTCCAACACGAAGATTTCACGCTCGGAAACATCCGAAGGAAGCTTGCAGTAATATTCGACCGGCTTGAAGGTCTCCGGATCGCGGTACAAGCCGATGTGACCCACCTTTGCCGTCGGAATAATGCTGATAAAGCCGTCGATCATGCCGAGCCCCGCGCGGAGAATCGGCACAAACGCGAGCTTCTTGCCCGCCAGGCGATATCCGGTGGTCGTCGTCAACGGCGTTTCGACCGCATACGGCTCCAGCTCGAGATCCCGCGTCGCTTCATATGCCTCCAGCATCGCGATTTCCGAAACCAGCTTGCGAAATTCGTTCGTGCCGGTTTCCTTCTGCCGCAGAATCGACAGCTTGTGCTTGATCAACGGATGATCCAAAACAATGATGCGTCCCATAATGCTCCCTTCTGTCCTCTCCTCAGAGGACTACAACCCTTCCGCCTGCCGATTTTTTCAGACGGTTCATAATCGATATTCCATATCCTTCGAGCGCCGAAACCCCGACGCCGAAAATGACATCCACCCCTGCGCGATCAAAGGCGCGCAGATTCGAAAACAGGAAATGCCCCATTTGCGAAAGCTCCGATCGACTGCCCAGCCGGAGCACCACATCACAATCCGCCGGATCCGGATCTTCATCGAACAGCATCGCGCCGGTGCGCTTGCCGGCCGCCTTCGCCTGATGCAGCGCCTTTTGGATCGCCTGGTTCACGGCCTCAGGCGAGCCCACATACACCGTCAGCTCCGCCTGCGGCGCATAGTGCCGGTATTTTTGTCCCGGAGAACGCGGCACGACGCCGTCCCGCACAATCGAACGATCCAGACGGATCCCCGGAAGCCACGCCTCCAGATATTCCTTCGTATAATAGCCCGGCCGAAGAATCATCGCCGGCTCAACCGTGACATCAATCACCGTCGATTCGATGCCGATCTGAGAGCTTCCTCCGTCCAGAATCATCGGAATGCGCCCCTCCATATCGGCCCGGACATCCAGTGCATTCGTCGGGCTCGGCCGGCCGCTTCGGTTTGCCGAAGGAGCCGCCACGGGACAACCGGCCGCGCGAATCAGGGCCCGCGCCACGGGATGCTCCGGCAGCCGGATTGCCACCGTATCGCCGCCCGCCGTGACGATGTCCGGCACGCGGTCACTGCGCCGGAAAATCAGCGTCATCGGCCCGGGCCACAGCTCGGACATCAGCGTCTCCGCCTGCGGCGAAATCTCCCGCACGAGCGGCCGAAGCGCATCGACATCCGCCACGTGCAAGATCAGCGGATTGTCCGAGGGTCGCCCCTTCGCCTCATAGATTTTAGCACAAGCCTGCGCATTTCCACCATCCGCGCCCAATCCGTACACGGTTTCCGTCGGAAACGCGACGAGCTCCCCCCGTTTCAGCCACGAGGCGGCACGCTCAATGCACGCTGCTTCCGGCTTTCGGGTATCGACGGGACAAAGCTCCGTCTTCCACGTCACATTCATGAGATCACCCGCGATTCGCCCGCGCAATCGCCGCCGTCACCGTCGGCAGCACCTGTTTTTTGCGCGAAAGCACGCCCGGCGCCATAAAGGAACCCTGTTCGAGCTCCTGACCGAAGCCCTGTGCAATGTGGCTGGCGTATGCCCCGACGACCAGAATCTGAGAGGTCTCCTCAAAGATATCCGTCATGACCAAAAGATACGTATCCTCGCTCTGCTCGCGGAGAAGCTCCTCCATGCGGCGAAGCAGGCGATCCTTCATTCCCGTCAGATCCTGAGCCATCGTAAACACCTGCGCAATCTTCACCTTGACGTTTTCGACGTTGAAGAACTTGACATCCTGAGTCAGAATATCCGACGGCTTTTTATTGCTCAGATCCGTTCCGGCACGGAACATTTCCATTGCATAGGCCTGCGGATCAATCCCCGCAATCGGCGCCAGACGCTCCACCGCGAGGCGATCGGCGTTGGTAGCCGTCGGCGAACGGAACAGCAGCGTATCCGAAATGATTGCCGAGCACATCAGCCCCGCCGCCTGCCTTGAAGGCCGCATTCCCTGTTCGAAATAAATCTGTGAAATAATCGTGCTCGTACAGCCGACCGGCATATTACGGAAGAAAATCGGCTGCGCCGTCGTCACGTTTGCGACGCGGTGGTGATCGATGATTTCCAGGATTTCCGCCTCTTCGATATCCGGTACCGATTGGCTTCGCTCGTTGTGATCGACGAGAATCAGCTTCTTCTTTTCCGTGTTGATCAGATGATAGCGGCTGATTGAGCCGATCACGCGATCCTGCGAATCCAGCACCGGGTAGGAGCGGTAACGCGTCTTTGCCATTTGCTTTTGCACGTCATCCATCGTGTCGTCCAGGTGAAACGTCACCAGATTTTCCCGCGCCATCAAAAACGACACCGGCACCGCCTGAGGCAAAAGACGCGCCGCCATGAAGGTCGTCAGCCCCGTCGACAGCACCGTGACGCGATGCTCCTGCGCCAAAGGAATCAGCTCCTGCGCCAGAACAGAATTGTTCGTGAGAATCAGCAGCGAAACGCCCCGGAGAATCGCATCCTTCTGCGCTTCCGGACGATTTCCGATCAGAACGAGGTCGTTCTCCTCAATCCAGTTATTTTCGATATGACTCATCGCATAGATATTGATCGAGCCGCTGTATTCGCGCGCATCGGCAGGAACGACGACCTCCTTCGCCGACAATACCTCGACGATATTTGCCAACGGTGTTCCCGATCGGCCGATGATGTTGTCGTCCCACACATTGGCATAGGACTTGGTGATATTGGACAACGAAATAATGCCGACCAGGTGCTCCATCTCATCGACGATTGCCAGGCTGTTGAGATGATTTTCCTGAATGAGGTCGCTCGCCTTGTGCAGCGAAATATCCGCCGACACCCCGTACGATCGATCGATCGACAGATCGCGAATCTGCGGCTGCATCGATTCCACGTAACGCGGAGCCTCCACGCCGAAATAGTCGAGCACGAATCTCGATTCCGGATTCAGCTCGCCGATCCGGATCGGAATCGCCTCGACATCGCCCATGCGGTTTTTCAGCTCCGCATACGCCAATGCCGAACAAATCGAATCCGTATCCGGCACGCGATGGCCCGAAATGTATACTTTCTCTTTCATGTCTTCCTCCGCTTTCTTTTCTGCCCACGCGCAAAAAAGCCCTTCACACGAACCCTATCCTATTATAAGATACCGTTCTCCGTTTGAAAAGAAGACGCCGCGGGACGCGGCGTCTTCTCTCTGCATCTTATTCTTCAGTCGTTGTCTTCGTCGAAACGGCCTCCGAGCCGTCCAATGTCTTTCCGGTATAAAACGCCAGACTTCGGTTTAGCACATCCATGAATTCATCGCCCGTGATCGTTTCCTTATCCAGCAAAAACTTCGCGATATCGTGCAGCTGCTGTTCGTGCTCGCGCAGCATTTCCAACGCCTTGGCGTGTGCCTTGCTGATGATGTCGCGCACCTTGTCGTCCACAGCGTTTGCCGTGCCCTGTGAGGCCTGAAGCCGGGTGTCGCCTCCGAGATACTGATTCGTTACCTCCTCCAGCGCGATAAAGTCAAATTCCTCCGTCATGCCAAAACGCGTCACCATCGCCCGGGCCAGCTTCGTCGCCCGCTCGATATCATTTGAAGCGCCCGTCGTCTTCGTATGGAAGATCAACTCCTCAGCGCTTCGTCCGCCGGTCAGCACCATGATCTGATTGAACAGATCCTCCTCGCTCATCAACACCTTTTCGTTTTCGTCGACCTGCATGGTATAACCGAGCGCGCCGGAGGTGCGCGGAATAATCGTGATCTTGGTCACCGGCGCACTGTTTTTCTGCAGCGCCGCCACCAATGCGTGGCCGACCTCGTGATAGGCGATCATCTTCTTTTCCTGATCTGTAATCACGGAATTTTTCTTTTGCGCCCCGGCAATGACCACCTCGACCGATTCGACCAGATCCTCCTCGCTCACCAGCCGGCGCTTCTCCCGAACGGCGCGCAGCGCGCCCTCATTGATGATGTTTGCCAGATCCGCACCCGACGCACCGGCCGTCATCTTCGCAATGTTTTTCAGATTGACCGAGGACTCCATGCGAATGTTCTGCGCATGCACCTTCAGGATCGACTCGCGCCCCTGAATATCCGGCAATTCCACGCGCACCTGACGGTCAAAACGGCCCGGACGCGTCAGCGCCGGATCGAGAATTTCCGGGCGATTCGTCGCCGCCAGAATAACGACGCCTGAATTGCCCTCGAAGCCGTCCATCTCGTTCAGAAGCTGATTGAGCGTCTGCTCACGCTCATCGTTTCCGCCAAAACCCGCCGTGTCGCGGCGCTTTCCGATGGCGTCGATTTCGTCGATAAAGACGATACACGGGGCCTTTTCCTTCGCCTGCTTGAACAGATCGCGCACCTTGGACGCCCCTAAGCCGACAAACATCTCGACAAACTCCGAGCCGGAGATGATAAAGAAGGGCACGTCCGCCTCGCCTGCGACCGCCTTGGCCAAAAGCGTCTTGCCCGTTCCCGGAGGTCCGATCAGCAGTACTCCCTTCGGGCAGATCGCGCCGATTTCGGAATAACGCTTCGGATTGTCCAGAAAATCGACGATTTCCGACAGACTCTCTTTTGCTTCGTCCTGACCGGCGACATCCTGAAAGGTCTTCCCCGTCTCCGCCTTGACGTAAATTTTCGCCTTGGATTTACCAAAGCTCATCGCGTTGCCGCCGCTCATCATGCCCGACATCAGCCGGCGGCCCAGGAACCAGAAGAGTGCCAGCGGAAACACAAAGGTCAAAAGCAGCGAAAGGAAGGGGTTTGGCGCCGACTGAATCTCGGACTTAAATTCGACCTTTTTCTCCTGAAGACGCGCCGTCAGCTCGTCATCCTTCCAGTTGCCCGTCTTGTACTCGCGAAGCGTCCCCGTGGCGTCGGTTGCCTGAAAACGGTACATCGTCGGCTCGTCGACCACCGTCTTAATCCGCCCCTCGTCGAGCATGGTGAGGAACTTCGAATAGCTGACCTCCTCCACCGAGTTCTCGCGAAGCATCGGGCGAATCAGAAATTGCGCCGCCAGAATAATGACGAATACCGTAACATAATAGTACAATATGGGATTTGGTTTTTTGGGTCCCTTGTTATTAGACATCTTCTTTTGCTCTCTTTCTCTACCCCGCGCCGCGGCAGGCGCCTGCTTATGTATTCGGAAGAAAAACTCGTATGAAGCACTCGTTTTTCGAATTCCCTTTCCCGGTTTTCCGAATATACCCAACTTTTGCATCTTCAACAACGTTCTGCCTTCAGAGCGCCGATGGCGAAACGGCGGCGAAGGAAAGAGCCGGTGACGAGCGAAAAAATATGACTAAAGAAAGGAAGCGGCGACAGCGGAAAAACGGTATTCCTTCCGTGTGCTTTCGCCGCCCTGATCCGTCGCGTCCCGGTGCAGCTTACCCGCGGTTCTCCTCCGCACCCTTTCGCCGCAGCACATTTCATCGAAAAAGATTGTTCGAACCTCTCGTTTTGGGTATAGTAGAAAATAGCTTATTGGTAGAATGCCTCATCGACGTGATGTGGTACCCCGTGATTTATTAACCCTATTCGGAGGTAACGTATGGGAATCATTAAAGCGACTCTAAACGCCATTGGCGGCGGACTTGGTGATCAGTGGCTTGAGGTCATCGAAGCAGACGGTCTGAGCCCGTCAACCGTGATGGCGCCGGGCATGTCGGTTCGCCCGAATGACCCGCGCAACAGCAATGCAAAGGGGACGGCGTCCACCATTTCCAACGGCTCCATCATTCACGTCTATGAAGGACAGTTTATGATGCTTTTAGACGGCGGAAAAATTGTGGACTACACCGCCGAGCCGGGCTACTTCAAGGTAGACAGCTCTTCGCTTCCTTCCCTGTTTAACGGTGAATTGGGTACCACGGTCAAGGAGTCCTTCAACCGCGTCCGCTTTTCCGGAAGCACGCCGCTGAAGCAGGAGGTCGTCTTTATCAACCTTCAGGAAATCCGCGATATCAAATTCGGAACGCCGAGTCCCGTCAACTACTACGACAACTTCTACGACGCCGAGCTGTTCCTTCGCTCCTTCGGCACCTACTCAATCAAAATCGTCGATCCGATTAAATTCTACGTTGAGGTCTGTGACCGAAGCAAAAAGCAACGCATCGACATCAACGAGGTCAACGAGCAATACCGAAATGAATTCCTCAACGCATTCCAGGCATCGCTGAACCAGATGAGCGCCGACGGGCTCCGCATCTCGCACGTGCTGTCGCGCGGACTGGAGCTGGCGGAAAAAATGCAAAACGAGCTGGACGAAAAGTGGACGGAGCTCCGCGGCTTCGAAATCCTGTCCGTCGGCATCGGCTCGATTTCCTATTCGGAAGAATCTCAGGAGCTCATCAACCTCCGCAACAAGGGCGCAATGCTCTCCGACGCGCGCATCCGCGAGGGCTATGTGCAGGGTGCCATCGCGCGCGGACTGGAAGCGGCGGGCTCGAACTCGGCGGGTGCCGGACAGGCCTTTATGGGCATGGGCATCGGTATGAATGCGATCGGCGGCGGTATGGCCGGCTTCTCTCAGACCAATCAGATGCAGATGCAGCAGGATTTGCAGCGGCCGGCACAGCAGATGCCGCAGCAAGCTTCGCAGACGCCGCAGGAGCCTTCACAGCAGGCGCCGCAGCAAGCTTCGCAGACACCTCAGGAGCCTTCACAGCAGGCGCCGCAGGAGCAGCCGGACGCTGCCGTCGGCGCAGCCGTCGCTGCAGCGGCTTCATGGACCTGCCCGGAATGCGCCACGAGCAATACCGGAAACTTCTGTATGAATTGCGGCACGAAAAAGCCCGCTGCCGCAACGCACTGCCCTAATTGCGGCGCAAAAATCGAAAGCCCGAACGCCAAATTCTGTCCGGAATGCGGCAATAAGCTCGGCTGATTCGACGTCTCGTTTACTTGTTGCGCGCTCCGAGAGGAGCGCGCTTCTTCGTTATTCAAAGGTTTTTCCGAGAGGAGTTCGTAATGAAAAAAGCATTTGTCGCTATGAGCGGAGGCGTCGACAGCTCAATCGCCTGCTATGACATGCTTCAGGCAGGGTTTAACTGCATCGGCGTCACCCTTTGCCTCCACGATTTCAAAATTCAGGGCCAAAAGGGCGTGCTCTGCGGCTCGGCGGAGGATGCGCGGGATGCGGCGGCCGTGTGCCGGATGCTGGGCATCCCGCACGAGCTCATGGATCAGCGAACTGTTTTTGCCGACGCCGTCGTCCGGCCGTTCATTGAAATCTATGAACGCGCCGGAACGCCGAATCCCTGCCTGCTTTGTAATCGTCACCTCAAGTTCGGCGCACTGCTTCGCGCGGCACAGGAGCGGGGGTTTGACACGATCGCGACCGGGCACTACGCTCGCGTAGAATGGGATGCACAAAAAGAGCGGTTTCTTCTGAAAAAGGGTCTGGATGAAACAAAGGACCAAAGCTACGTCCTCTATATGCTGACGCAGAAGGAGCTCGCCCACATTGTTTTGCCTCTTGGGAAAAAGCGTAAGGCCGATATCCGCGAACAGGCACGCTCACTCGGATTTCAGACAGCAAATAAGCCGGACAGTCAGGATATCTGCTTCGTTCCCGACGGAGATTATGCCTCCTTTATTCAGGAACAGCGCGGCACGATTTTCCCGCCCGGAGATTTTCTCGATACGCAGGGGCGCGTCATCGGCACCCATAAAGGCATCATCCATTACACAATCGGACAACGCCGTGGATTGGGCATCGCTGCACAGGAGCCGCTCTACGTTCTCGATAAGGACGCGCAGAAAAACACGGTGACATTAGGCCCACGCCACGAGCTGGGTACGCGCTCGTTCGTGGTCGACGAATTAAATCTCATCTCCTGTGACGCACTCGACCGCCCCGCCTCGTTATCCGTTAAAATTCGTTACCGACAGCAGGAGCAGCCGGCGACGGTCGAGCAAATTGCCCCCAGCAGAGCGCGCGTCACCTTTGCCGTCCCGCAAAACGGCGTTGCCCCGGGGCAGGCCGCCGTTTTCTATCTCGGCGACACCGTCGTCGGCGGCGGGATCATTTCTTCACAGGAACGCGTTCGCGGCTGACCGGAGCGCCGCGAACGCTGAATTCGCGCGGAAGAGAAAGAAGTCGCGCGGAAAGGAGACTTCTATGCTTCATCACGATGACTGGCTCATTTGGGATACCTTGTCCGTTCGCGTATTGCAGGTCACGCACGGTCTGCTTTCAAACGAATCCTTTCACGGGCGCTTTGAGAGCAATGCACTCCTCTTCCTGTTCGGCAAAGGGGCACGCGCCGTCATCGGAGACACGCATTACCGGATTGCGTCCAGCTGCCTGTTTCTCGTCGCCCCCGACTGTCCCATCGTTCTGAACGCAGATGGACAGGAGCTGTCCTACTATTTCATTACTTACTTTCCCGAGCCGCTGCCGAATACCGGAAAACAGCAGATTGTCGCCTTCTCTAAAACCACCTTTTTTCAGCAATGCCACGCCTTCCACATCTCTTCCCCTTTGCTTTTTGTAGAGCAATTTGCGGAGATCATTGCCATCTGGAATGAAGCCCTGCCGGTTCGCCCGCTCAAGGCGAAGGCCTGCTTCTATTCCCTTCTCTGCCTTCTGTACCGCGATATACAGAAAAACCGCTCCGTTCCTCTTCTCGCGGAGCCCTTTGAGCAGGCAAAAAGCTACCTGCAGAATCACTATGCTCAGCCTCTGTCCATTCAGCAGATTGCGGCCTCTCTCGGAATTACCCGCGCCGCGCTCTGCCTCCAATTCAAAAAACGTCTCGGCATCAGCCCGCACCAATACCTGACCAAGCTTCGACTGGATGCTGCCCGTCAGGCCCTGTGCGAAACAGACTTTCCCATCGATGAAATTGCAGCCTCGCACGGTCTTCGAGACCGGGCTTATTTTTCGAGGGTGTTCAAACATCATTTTGGGCTCTCTCCAGGAGCCTTTCGACAGGAAAAATGTCTCAGCACCCCCGCCTTGAAAAAGCACCGAACTCTGCGCGCAGCTCTGCCCGTCCGGGAAAGCTTTACCATTGAAAACATGGGGCGTATTCACCGATATTACAAAAGCCCCGATCGCGTCATCTGCCTGGACTATTCGGCTGCCGAATTCTGTATCGCCCTCGGCGTCGCGGATCGAATCGTCGCGCTCTCTCCGGCGGAAAACTCGATATGGGACTGCGCTGAGGAATATCGGGAAATCCTGTCCCGTATCCCCGTTCTCCTCAACCAAAGCTCCGATAAAAATGTGCCCGGCTTCGAACAGATATGTGCCCGACAGCCCGAGCTCGTCATCGGTTCAAGCTATAGCTTTTCCCGATTCGGCGGTGTGGCCGATGCCGAAAGCTTCGAGCGAAGGGACATTCACATCTATGCGCTCCACGCGACGACGGTGCTCAACAGCACCTTTCGGGACATCTGCCGCGACATTCGCCTTCTGGGCAAAATTTTTGACCGGGAGGAACAGGCCGCCCTCCTTTGTCAGAAACTCCGGGATCAGGAGCGCGAGCTGTCCTCCGTCGACGCCCCATCTCCCTCCCCGATCCGCGTTTTCGCCTTCGATGCGCTTCTGGAAAACAAAGCCTTTACCTGCGGCCAGTCTCTTGAAAATTATATGATCCGTCGTGCCGGCGGCATCAACATCTTCGGCGATCGGCCGCGGCAGTTTTTGCGCGTTGCATGGCACGAGGTAGCCGAAAGGAACCCTCAGGTGATTTTGGTACACGGGTTCCAGAATTACGAAAACAGCCTGCAAAAGGTGGAGCTCCTGAAAAGAATTCCTGAGATTGCCGATACCGACGCCATTCGTCAGAACCGGCTCTACATCATCGGTCTGAAAAAGCTCTTCCCCAGCCTCGACAGTATCGAAGCCGTGATTCAGCTCCGGCGCTGGCTTCAATCTCAGGCACCGTTTTGACAAAAGTGAAATTGATATTTTACAAAAATGCATTTCTTTTTTGGACAGCGCATGCTATTCTGAATATGTGGTTTGCAAACGACCCCTATAGTCTGACTCCGATGTTCAGACTATCTTTTTTCACCTGTAGTTAGCTATATATAACTTGCTGCGGCTATTGCCGTTCCTGTAGGTTTCATCGCAGCTATAGAAAGGATGTTATTTTGAAGATGAAAACTCGTTTCACCGCTCTGCTGCTGTCCGCCGTGTTGCTTTTGGAGTTAGCTGCCTGCGGAACCGCTCCGGCATCGCAATCCTCCGGGAATGCGGCATCCGGCGCTTCGTCGAACACATCGAGCGCTTCGTCAAATGCGGAAGACGCCGGAGAACCCGTCATCATCACCAATATGGATCGGACGACGGAATATGAGAAGGTGCCCCAGCGCGCAATTGCGCTGTCGTATCACATCGCCGAGATCATGGTCGCCCTGGGACTGGAGGATCACATTATCGCCGTCGCCTCCAGCATGTCGTCACTTTCTCAGGTTCAGGAAAAATATCGCGATACCATCGGCGCGTTTCCGCTGCTTGAGGGAAACTACGGCGTGCCTTCGCTGGAAACCGTCCTGGAGAAAAACCCCGACTTTGTTTACGGCGACTCCTACTCGTTCTATGCTTCCAGCGTAGGCATCCCGGAGGATTTTGATAAGGCGGGCGTCAAAATTTATGCAACCGAGGGCACGTTCGTCGCCGATGCGACGCTGGAAAACATCTACGCCGATATCATAAATATCGGCAGAATTTTCCGCGTATCGCAGCGCGCCGAGGAGCTCGTCAAAGAGCTTCGCAGCCGGGAGGCGGCCGTGCGAAAAAAGGTCGAAGGGCTGGAGCCCGTCCGCGTGTTCTACTTTGATTCCGATACCGGCGGCGGCGTCGATATGTCGACCATTGGAAATATCGGCTTACAGCATTACCTGCTCACCTTAGCCGGCGGAAAAAACATCTTTGATGATACCGATAAGCAGTTCTTCGTGACCTCGTGGGAAGAGGTCATTGCCAGAGATCCTGAATACATCGTCGTATGCGATTACTACGGAGAAGGCTACGCCGAAGAAAAAATCGCCCAGATGAAGACCAATCCGGAAACTGCCAAGATGGAAGCTGTCCAGAAGGATCGCTTTATCATCGTTTCCGGCCCCTCGATGTTCCCAAGTCTCGAAAACATGGACGCGGTGGAGCAGTTGGCCGCTGCGCTTCACCCGCAAAAGTAACCGACGCAAAGCCCCCCCGATGAGAGGCTCCCGAAAGATTCCCCGAAGCAGAACTTTTGGGAGCCTTTCCGCAAATTCTTTCCTCAAGAGGTGGTGCCATGTTCATCAATCGTTATCTGCTTTCTTTTTCGAAAGGAAATCGAAGTAAAATCATTTTTACCTGTCTGCTGCAGCTGCTGTTGACCCTCATGGGAACGGCAATTTCGATGTTCACGGCATTTGCCGTGCGGATGCTTCAGGGTGAGCCCCAAATTCTTTGCTTCACCTCTCTGTGGCAGATCTTTTTGTCCATCGCGCTGTTTATTGCCTTCCGTTTCTTTCTTTCCCGAAAGCGGGCGCTGTTTGCGGAAGAATGCAGCCTTGCAATCAAAGCCGCTCTTCGGGATCGGCTTCTCAGAAAGCTGCTTTCGTTAGGGCCTGCATACATCAACCTTCGGCGAAGCGGAAATCTCGCATCCATGATTTCCTCTAAAGTAGAGTTTTTAACCGAATACTACACGATCTACCTTCCTTCAGCGGTCTCTGCACTGCTCAATGCGCTCATCCTCTTACTCGCGCTGTATGCACTGAGCCCCCTCACCGCATTGCTGTGCCTCGTCGCCTGCATCGGACTCTTCCTGAGTCCCATGGTGTTTTACTTTGCCATGCGGGAACGCGGCATCGAAGAGATGCGCATGCACTCCGAATACTACAGCGATTGTCTGGACAGCGTGCAGGGCATGGTGACATTGAAAGCATTAAACGCCAGCGGCCGGCAGAAAAAGGCCATCTATGCAAAGGGCGAGCAGCTGCGCCGCTCCGTGATGAGTCAGCTGCGCATTACCATGCTGGAAAATCTCGTTTTACAGTTTTTTGCGGGATTGGGCAGCGCCTTCTCCATTGCCTTTGCGGCCTACCAGTGCTATCTGGGATCGCTTCCCTCGACGTCGTTGGTCTATGTCCTCTTCCTGATCGTCTCCTGCTTCATGCCGATGCAGGTGCTGATTCAGGCATGGCATTTGGGCTATCGCGGCGTTTCGGCCTCCTATGACATCATCCGGCTTATCAACGTTTCGGATTCCTATGTCATCCCGCTCTCTCCCCCCGCCGAATCCGTTCCCCTCGCCGGGGATATCTCCTTTGAAAATGTATGCTTTGCCTATAACGAAGCCGACGGAGAGGTACTGCATGAGATTAGCTTTACCGTCCCGCAGGGGACCACGACCGCTCTGGTTGGCCCTTCCGGAAGCGGAAAGTCCACCATCGCCCAGCTTCTGGCCGGTTTTTACCTGCCCACCTCAGGGCGCATCCGCGTCGGCGGCGTCGAACTGATCCCTTCTTCCGTATCGGAAATACAAAGTCAGCTCAGCGCCGTCTGGCAGGACTGCCATTTATTTTTCGGCTCCGTCGAAGAAAATATTCGTTTCGGCAAAGAGGACGCCTCGCCCTCTGAGCTCTATGAAGCGGCAAAAAAAGCGAACATTCACGAATTTATTTGCCAGCTTCCGGATGGCTACCAAACGCCGCTCGGCGAAAGCGGCTTCCGCTTCTCCTACGGCGAACGACAGCGCATTGCGCTATCCCGTGCTTTTCTGCGAAATACGCCGATCGTTCTTCTGGATGAAGCGACCTCTTCGCTGGATCGGCAAAATGAACAGTTTATCCAGAAAAGTCTGGCTGAACTGAGCTGTAACCGCACGATGCTCATCATCGCACACCGGCTGGCCACCATTCAGCAGGCCGACCAGATTATTATCCTTGAGCAGGGGCGTATCGTCGATCAGGGTACGCATCGGGAATTGGCGGAACGCTCTGCAATCTATCGCCAGCTCATGGGCGACCAGTGGAGTACAGGAGGAAATGATGGAACGGAATAGCTCTCGTATACGTTATGCGCTTACCCTGTCAAAGCATATTCGCGGCTTTGGCCTTTATCTGTTTTTTTCGATCCTGATCAATCTCATCTACAAATTGCTGCCGATTTTAACGAGCCTGATCACCTCGTACACGGTTTCCGCGATTCTGCTGCATCAGACAGCAGAGGTCACGACCCTGCTGACTGCCACCGGCGTTTTGGTTCTGTTAACGGCCCTGTTCGCATACCTCGACGTACAGATCTCGCACGACATGGCCTACCGTATTCTGGCTCAGCTGCGAAATCTCTGCTATGACAAACTGGATGAGCTGGCTCCTGCCGCGCTCGTCGGCGAGCGCAGCGGAGATATGATAAGCATCGTCCTTCAGGACGTCGAAACCCTCGAATGGTTCTACGCTCATACGATTAGCCAGATTGTAGTAGCGTTTTTTCTCCCTGTTTCAATACTCTTCTTCATGGGCTCCTTTTCGCCGCTCCTTCCCGCGATCGTTTTGCCCTTCATCGTCATTTTGCTCTACATCCCGGGTCACTACGCCAAACAAGCGGATAAGCAGGGACTTGCCGTAAAAACAGCAACCGGAAAACTATTTTCCGTAATTGTGGATGGCGTTCAGGGGCTCAAGGATATCCTGTCCTTCCAACGACAGCAGCAGTATCTCCGTCAGTTTTTTGAAGTCAATTCGGAATATGCAAACGCGAACAGGAGCTATGCGAAACGCCGCGCACACGAAAATCGAATGCTGACCCTGATGATTGAATTGTCCGCTCTTCTGGTCGATATCACGATTGCCGTTCTTGTCGGGCTCGGGCGGATTTCTCCGCTGTGGCTTATGCCGCTCTTTATTTTGTCCGGAGCCATCTTTACTCCGATCATGGATGCCCTGATGATGAGTACAAACTATGGACTGATCTTTGGCGCTGCAAAACGGGTGTTGGATTTGTTTGAAAAAAAGCCCGCGATTTCCGATCACGGTACGCATTCCCCCGATTTTTCCGTCCCCGAAGTCTCTGTCTCATTCACCGGCGTCGCCTTCTCGTATCCCGCCGAAGTACCGGACGCAGAGAATGCGCCGGTACTGCAAAATCTGAGCTTCTCCCTTCGCGATGGAGAAAGCGTCGCCTTGGTCGGTGCCTCCGGAAGCGGCAAAACCACCATCGCCCGCCTCCTTCAACGCTTCTGGGACGTCGATAAGGGAAGCATCCGAATCAATGGCTGCGACATTCGAAAGATGCCTCTCGAGGACCTTCGGATTGCCGTCACCAGCGTCCCGCAGGAGGTATATCTATTCAATCAAACGGTTCTGGAAAACCTGCGTCTGGCGAATCCGACCGCCTCGGATGAAGACATTCGACACGCTGCCCGCCTTGCTCAGGCGGAGGCCTTCATCGAAAAATTGCCGGACGGCTACGACACGAAAATCGGCGAACGCGGCGTGCGATTGTCCGGCGGCGAAAAGCAGCGGCTGTCCATCGCGCAGGCTCTTCTGAAAAACGCCCCCATCCTCATTTTGGACGAATCAAGCGCAAATCTCGATGCCGAAAACGAGAAATTGATCAATCAGGCAATCCAGCATCTCAAAAAAGACCGCGCAACGCTGATGATCGCACACCGCATCTCCACCATACGAAGCGCCGACCGCATCATTGTGCTGCGCGAGGGGCGCGTGGAGGATCAGGGGACCTACGATCAGCTGATCGACCGCTGCACCTATTTCCGCACCCTTCTGGGCGACGCATACAGAGGATAACATCATGTCAGCAGAAAACAAAAAAATCCACCTCCGCTTCATACTCCTGTTTTTGGGGACACTTTTTCTCCTGCTCATCAGTATTGCCGGCGGGATTGCCTTCGGCTCGGCAGACCTGACCATCGCAACCGTCTTTGACGTCATCTGCGCCAGGCTGTTCGGCGCTCCGGATGCCGCCCTGTCGAACGCCGCCCTGAGCATCGTCTGGGAGCTGCGCCTGCCCCGCGCACTTCTCGCCATTGCCGCGGGTGGCGGGCTCGCCGTTGCCGGCACCGCCATGCAGTCGATCACGCAAAACGCGCTCGCCGATCCTTATATTTTAGGCGTCTCCGGCGGAGCCTCCGCCGCTGTGGCGCTCGGCTTTGTCCTCGGCGGTCCGCTTACCGTCTCCAGCATCGGCATCTCCACCTTTGCCTTTCTCGGGGCGACGCTGGCGCTGCTGCTCGTGTATTCTGTGGGTCTGATCGGAAGCTCGGGAAGCAACAGTCGTCTGGTGCTGGCCGGTATGGCCGTCAGCGTGATTCTGACTGCGGCCACTCAATTCTTCATCTCCGTTGCGCCGGACACCTATACCGTTCGAAATATCACCTCCTGGACGATGGGCAGTCTCGCCGGAGCGCGCTGGCATAATCTTCCGCTTCCCTTTTTCGGCTCTGTTTTGGGCTCCGCCTTTTTTATTTTTACGGCCAGAAATTACAATCTCCTCTCTCAGGGTGATGACACGGCGATCAGCCTTGGCATAAACGTCAAATCCGTAAAAAAATATACACTGCTCGCTGTTTCCTTCATCACCGGCGTGATTGTCGCTGCCGGAGGCGTCATCGGCTTTGTCGGATTTATCATTCCTCATATTGTCCGATCCGTGGTCGGTGCAAATCATCAAAAGGTCTTTCCGCTCGCCTTTATTACGGGCAGCCTCTTCCTCGTTTGGATGGACGTCCTTTCCCGCGTGCTGTTCGCCCCCAAGGAATTGCCGGTCGGCATTTTCACCGCATTTTGCGGCGGCCCATTTTTCATTTGGCTTCTCTACAAAAAAAACAGAGCGCAACGGGGGTGACGATGAACGCTAAAATCCTTTTGAAACAATTACACTGTGTCCTTGCACAAAGAACCATTTTACAAAACATCTCCCTCCACGTCGCCGAAAAGGAAATCGTCGGCCTGATCGGTCCGAATGGAAGCGGAAAAACTACTTTGCTCAAGCACATTTATCGCGTCCTTCCCGCTGAGAAGCAAACCGTCTTTATCGAGGGACGCGCATTAGAGGAGTACAGCTATCGGGAATCCGCGCAGCACGTCACCGTGATGCGTCAGGAAAATGCTTCGGATTTTGACTACAGCATCATGGAAATGGTGCTGATGGGGCGCGCGCCTCACCGGAAGTTTTATGAACGGGATACCGCGGAGGATTGCCGGATCGCACAAAATGCACTTCGATATGTCGGCATGGAACAGCATGCCAACCGCTCGTTCGCCACACTCTCCGGCGGTGAAAAGCAGCGCGTTCTGATCGCCCGTTCTCTCGCCCAGGAGGCGGATATTCTGGTGCTGGACGAGCCGACAAACCATCTCGACGTACACTACCAGTGGCTGCTGATGGAGGTGATCTCCCGGTTAAACAAAACCGTCTTTTCCGTTTTTCACGAGCTGAACCTCGCCTGCCACTTTTGTGACCGCCTCTATGTGCTGCAGGACGGCGCCGTCGTCGCACATGGGCGCCCCTCCGAAATCATCACGGAAAAGCTGCTTTCGGAGGTTTTCCGTATTCATGCGCAGGTGCTGTCTCTCGAGGACGGCACGCCCTATATTGTTTATCGAAATAGCCTGTAATACGCCGCATTGCGCTTTTTCGGGCTGGGGGACGGTTCCCTTCGCGGCCCGGCTTTGCCCGGCACGCCGACGCGCTGATCTCCATCGTCAGGATCTTCATCGCCATCGCGGCAGAAGCCTTGCAATTTGTTCCCGCTTGCGGTAGCATAACCCTATCAAGGATGTTTGTTTCAGAGATGAGAGCGAAACGACAGAGGTGAGCCTTTGTTGTCTTGCTCTTTTTTATATGCATTTCTGCCAGGAGGTTGATATGATTGATGTTGCGATTATCGGCTGCGGCGTCGTCGGCGCGGCGGCTGCCTATGAATTATCCCGATACCCGCTCCGGGTAGCCGTACTGGAAGCGGAAAACGACATCGCTGACGGCACGACAAAAGCGAACAGCGCGATTCTGCACGCGGGGTACGATCCCGAGCCCGGAACGCTGATGGCGCGGCTAAATGTGCGCGGCGTGGCTCTCGCTCAGGAAATCTGCGCACGCCTTGATGTTCCGTATCGGCGCTGCGGCAGCCTTGTCGTTGCATTTTCGTCCGATGAACAGGAGCATCTGCGCGTTCTCTACAACCGTGGAATCGCCAATGGCGTCCCGGAGCTTCAGCTTCTGTCCGGGGAAGAGGCCCGCGCAGTAGAGCCGAATCTCTCCGAAGAGGTCGTCGCCGCCCTGTATGCCCCCGGCGCCGCCATCGTCGGCCCTTGGGAATACGCACTGGCCATGGCCGAGGTGGCCGTGCGAAACGGCGTGGAGCTGCGCCGCAGCTGGCCGGTTACGCAAGTCACCCGCATTGAGAGCGGCTACCGGCTGCACTCACCCAAGGGCACCGTCGACGCCCGTTTCGTCGTCAATGCTTCCGGCATTTCCGCGGAAAGAATACATAATATGGTCGCAAAGCCGAGCTTCCACATCGTGCCGACGCGCGGCGAATACCACCTCTTAGACAAAAGCGAGGGCGACCGCGTACAGCATGTGATTTTCCAATGTCCGAACGAATCGGGCAAGGGCGTGCTCGTCGCCCCGACCGTCCACGGGAATCTCATCGTCGGCCCCAACGCGCAGATCCTGGAGGAGCCCAGCACCGCCTGTACCGCCGACGGACTCTCCTTCGTCGCCGACTCCGCAAAAAGGAGCGTCCCTTCCATCGCCTTTGGCGAGGTCATCCGAACCTTTGCCGGTGTGCGCGCCAACGTCGCCGGCGATTTCATCATCCAAGAAGCAGAGGACGCGCCGGGCTGGATTGATCTCGCCGGGATCAAATCTCCGGGGCTGTCCGCAGCGCCCGCCATTGCGGAAGAGGTGCTCGCTCTTTTGCAAAAAAAGCAGGCGCTCCCGAACAAGAAAACGGATTATCGGGACGGGCGAACACAAATTCGCTTTGCCAATCTGTCCCTCGCTGAAAAACAGGCCATGGTTCAAAGAGATCCGGCCTATGGACGCGTCGTATGCCGATGTGTCACCATCACGGAGGGCGAAATAGCAGCCGCTCTCCACAGCGAAATCCCCGCTCCGAGTATCGACGGCGTCAAGCGGCGATGCGGCGCCGGGATGGGGCGGTGTCAGGGCGGCTTCTGCGGCCCCCGCATTTTGGAAATGATGTGCCGCGAGTACCAATGCAGTCCGCTCGATATCCTTCAGGACAAGGAAGGAACGCACGTTTTAGTGGAAGAAACCAAACAGGAGGTGCACCATGTATGACCTGATCGTTATCGGCGGCGGTCCCGCCGGCTTAGCGGCGGCCTGCCGTGCATGGGAGGACGGACTCCGCAGGATCCTGCTCCTCGAACGGGACAGGGAGCTCGGCGGCATCCTGAACCAGTGCATTCACAACGGCTTTGGCCTGCATCGCTTCGGCGCGCAGCTGACCGGCCCCGAATACGCCGCGCGCTTTATCGACATGCTGAACGACACGGGCGTACAGGTGCAGCTGGATACCATGGTTTTGGAAATCACGCCCGAAAAACAGGTGCATTGCGTTTCGCGGGAAAAGGGATATGAAATTCTGAACGCGAAGAGCATCATTCTCTGCATGGGCTGCCGCGAGCGAACGAGAGGCGCGATCGGGATCCCGGGAACAAGACCCGCGGGCATTTTCACCGCGGGCAGCGCGCAGCGGTATGTAAACATGGAGGGATACCTCGTCGGAAAGCGCGTACTCATCCTGGGCAGCGGCGATATCGGCCTGATTATGGCGCGACGGATGACCCTCGAAGGAGCAAAGGTGCTCGCCTGTGTCGAGGTCATGCCGTATTCCGGCGGCCTGATGCGAAACATCGTCCAGTGTCTCGAGGATTTTGACATCCCCCTCTACCTCTCTCATACGATCGTCGATATTCAGGGAGACGCCCGCGTGGAACGCGCCGTCGTTGCCGAGGTCGATGCCCACCGCCGCCCCATCCCCGGGACGGAGCAGGTATTTGACGTCGATACGATTTTGCTGAGTGTCGGATTGATTCCGGAAAACGAGCTGACCCGTCAGGCCGGTATTCCGATCGACGCCCGAACAAAGGGCGCCCTCGTCTACGAAAATATGGAAACCCAAATCCCCGGCATTTTTGCCTGCGGCAATGTCGTTCACGTTCACGACCTCGTCGATTTCGTATCCGACGAAAGTGAAAAAGCAGGCGCTGCCGCCGCGGCCTTCGTGCAGAACGAGAAAAGGGAAGCGTCCTCCGTCATCCGCATACAAGCGGAATCGGGCGTCGGCTACACCGTCCCGCAGCTGCTTCGCCCCGAACACATCGACAAAAGTGTTTCGCTCTTTTTCCGCGTACAGCGCATCTTTGGATCGAGCAGCATTGTCGTCCGAGACGGCGAGCAGGAAATCGCACGCTTCCGCCGCGCACACTTAGCGCCCGGTGAAATGGAGCAAATCGTTTTGCCCAAAAAGCTCTTTGACCAAAGAACAGGCGGCACATGGCGCCTGTGTGTGGAGGAAAAATAATATGAAAGAGTTGATTTGCATCTGCTGCCCCAAGGGCTGCCGCCTTCAGGTAGACGAACAGCATGATTTTTCCGTGCGCGGAAACGCCTGCCCCAAGGGCGCCGCCTATGGAAAGGAGGAGCTGACGCATCCCGTCCGCATCGTCACCTCGACCGTCGCGCTGTCCGGTGCATTGCTGCCGCGCTGCCCCGTCAAAACCGAGGAAGCGGTGCCGAAGGAAAAAATGAGCGCTGTACTGCGTGCGCTTTCCGCCGTCCGCTGTCAGGCGCCCGTCTCCCTTGGCGAGGTCATTCTCGAAAATGTCGCCGATACCGGCGTGAACATCGTTGCGACGCGCAGCTTTTCTGCGTTATAGTAGGGGTATCGAAAAGCAGTTGCCGAAAATGCGGACATACAGGTAAAGGAGGTTCTCATGTCGAAACGCTATGTACTGGCTCTCGATCAGGGCACGACCAGCAGCCGCGCCATCCTGTTCGATGAGGAGCAAAATATTATCGGTATCCAGCAGCGCGAATTTATCCAGATATACCCGCAGCAGGGATGGGTCGAGCACAACCCGATGGACATCTGGTCCAGCCAATACGGCGTTATGCACGAGGTCGTCGCACAAAGCGGCGTCCGCCCTCAGGATATTGCGGCCATCGGCATTACAAATCAGCGTGAAACGACTATCCTGTGGGATAAGGAAACCGGCGTTCCCGTCCACAACGCGATCGTCTGGCAATGCCGCCGCACCGCGTCCATCGTCGATGAGCTCTTGCAGCAGCCCGGCATGGCCGAATATATTCACGAGAATACGGGACTCGTCCCCGACGCCTATTTTTCCGCCACCAAGATCAAATGGATTTTGGACCACGTCCCGGGCGCGCGCGAAAAAGCCGAGGCGGGGCGGCTGCTCTTCGGTACGGTTGATACGTGGCTCGTCTGGAAGCTCACCGACGGAAGGGTACACGTCACGGACCGCACGAACGCCAGCCGCACCATGCTCTACAACATCCGCACGCTGGACTGGGATAACACCCTGCTCAGGGCACTGAATATTCCCCGTTCGCTTTTGCCCCGCGTCGCGAACTCCAGCGAAATATACGGGACGACGGATATTGGCGGGGCGCTGATTCCCATTGCCGGTATCGCCGGCGACCAGCAGGCCGCGCTCTTTGGGCAGGGCTGCTTCCGCGCCGGGGATGCCAAAAACACCTACGGAACCGGATGCTTCCTGCTGATGAACACCGGGAACCGGATCATTCACAGCAAAAACGGCCTGCTGACGACGATTGCCATCAGTCTGAACGACAAGGTGGAGTACGCGCTCGAGGGCAGCGTCTTCGTGGGCGGAGCGGTGATCCAATGGATTCGCGATGGGCTGCACCTCATTCAGGAAAGTCAGGATTGTGAGTACTACGCAAAAAAGGTATCCGACAACGGCGGCGTCTATATTGTCCCCGCCTTCACCGGCCTCGGCGCACCCTATTGGGATATGTACGCCCGCGGCACCATCGTCGGCATCACCCGGGGCACCACGCAAAACCACCTCATCCGTGCGGCCGAAGAATCCATCGCCTATCAGAGCGCCGATCTCGTACACGCCATGGAAAAAGATACCGGCATGTGCATCACGACCCTGAAGGTCGACGGCGGCGCCAGCCGCGACCGCTTCCTCATGCAATTTCAGGCCGACATCCTGAACAAGACCGTCCTTCGCCCGGCCATCCGGGAAACCACGGCGCTCGGCGCCGCCTATCTCGCCGGACTGGCCGTCGGCCTCTGGAAGGATCGCGAGGAACTGAGCCGGCTGTGGAACTGCAATCTGAACTATATGCCGCAGATGGAGGATGCCCTGCGCACCCGCCTGCTCTCCGAGTGGCATCGCGCCGTGGGCCGCAGCTTAGACTGGGCGCCGCACGGGGATGCGCCAACTGTCTGAAAGGAAAATCCATGCATGAGCTTGCTGAGCGGCTGACGGCACATCCCGTCATTGCCGCCGTAAAAACGCCTGCTGCGATTGAAGCAGCGCTTCACTCGGAATGTGAAACCGTCTTTCTCCTCTCCTCCTCTCTGGGAACGGTTCGCCCGCTCGTCCGCCGCATCCACGACGCCGGAAAGCTCGCGATCGTACACGTCGACCTCGTCGAGGGTCTGAGCTCCCGGGAAATGGCGGTCGACGGGCTGCTGGAAATCTGCCGCCCTGACGGACTGATCTCCACACACCCGCAGATGGTGCGGCGCGCAAGGCAGCTTGGTCTTTTGACCATTCAGCGCACCTTTCTCATCGATTCCCTGTCTCTTTCCGGGCTGCCGGCTCAGCTCAGAATAAGTCAGCCGGATTTTGTCGAAATCCTTCCCGGCGTCATGCCGCAGATCATCTCCGAGGTCGTCGGAGAATCCGGCTGCCCGGTCATTGCCGGAGGGCTGATTCGCTCCAAAAAGGAGGTACTGGATGCCCTTCACGCCGGAGCAAGCGCCGTATCCACCTCCTCCGCCGAAATATGGACCCTGTAATCAAAAAAGCAGAGGCTCCGATTCCTGAGGAATCGGAGCCTCTGCTTTTTACCGTACTACCAGGTCAGGGAATCATAAAATTCAATGATCCCATCCTCTACATCAAATTTCAGATCGTCATAATTATGAATCTCATGCCGGTAGCCCGAATACAGCTGCGTCCTGACCATATGCCCCGTATCGCTCAGCCAGTTTGACACCTCGTAGACGCCCTGTCCGTAATTGCCCACCGGATCCTGGTCGCCCGAAATGATATAGATCGGAAGCTCCTTCGGCACCCGCTCGGCCCACTGCATCCCCTCGATTGTCTGAAACATCTGGACGAAATAGTAAAACGAACGGTTCGTGATCGGCCGGACAAAGGCGTCAAACGGATCCTCTGCGTGGTCCTTCTGTACATAGGGATCGTGGCAGATCCACTCGTTGCCCAACCGGACGTCTTCGCAGCGCTCAACCATCCAGCCCATCAGGTCGAGCGCATACTGCCCGTCGCACTCGTCCCCTTTTCCGTCCTCCATCGCCTGTTCCAGCGCCCGAGCCGCTTCGTCAAGCCCCCGGAAACGACCCGCCGTCCCGCAGAGCACGACCCCCGCGAGCTCCTCGCCGTATTTCGTGATGTAGTCGCGCACGATAAACGAGCCCATGCTGTGGCCGAAGAAAAAGTATGGCAGATCCGGATACTTCTCACATACCAGCGTCTTCAGCGTATGCTCGTCCTCCATCATCGTATGGCTTCCCTTATCGCCCCAGTCGCCCCACGAATCATTGACCATCGCCGTCTTTCCGTGCCCGACGTGGTCATCCGCCGCGACGATGTAGCCCGCATCCAAAAGCGAAACGATCATATGCAGATACCGCCGTGAATGCTCGCCGAATCCGTGTACCAGCTGGACAATGCCCCTCGGCTTTGCCGCCGGAACGTAAATCCACCCCTGAACCCGATCCCGCTCATTAAACGATAAAAAACTCACCTCATGTAACATGGCCGCCTCCTTCGTAAACGTTTTCTTCTGCCTTGAATTATTATACCCCTAACGCGCAGAATCCCTCACCCTTCCGAGATTCGCATGGACAAATCAATAAAAATGTAGTACGATACACGAGAAGTCTTTTTTCGGGGTGTAGCGCAGTCCGGTAGCGCGCCAGTCTGGGGGACTGGATGTCGCAGGTTCAAATCCTGTCACTCCGACCATAACAGGCGTAATACATCACATTACGTTGAAATATGAGGCAATCCTGCGGCTTCCGGGATTGCCTCATTTCTTTGTGTGCAGAAAGAAATGGCGCAGCATGGCCACAAGCGTTCCCGGGAATCGTCACAAAGAACGACACAAAAGGGAACCGTAAAGCAAGCATCACAAAAAAAAGAGCGGTTTCACCGCTCTTTTGCTCTGCGCCATGTCAGCGCGTCCCGCGCCGTCCTTCCTTGAATTTTTAGCAATCAAAACAGCGAACAGAGCTGTTTTCCTGTTCCCGGCATCACACTTTTGTTTCCTATTTTCCCGAAAAGCGTTGAAAGAACTCTTTGAATTTTTCGACCTCTTCCGGCTGATAGATATAAGCAAGAAAATCCTCGTCGTTCTCCGCTAATGCCGCAAACTGCGTATAGCCCGCCATCAGGCCGCCCTGATGATATATCGTATACATGCCTGCAGCAGTCTTTGCTTTTTTAACGGAAGCCTTTCTAAATATTTCCGCTTCACTGCACCCCTCAAGCTCCGGCGTCGTCTGCAGTAATGCGATGCTCATATCCGCTTCGCGGTAGCCTATGATTAAGCTTGTATAAGTGTACGTGACCTTTCGAGCCAGAATGTAGTTGCTATTCTTTATGTTCAGACCATAACCATACAGAACATCCCAGGAATTGCCATCGTCCACAGC
>JAEXCD010000005.1 GCA_023393715.1 Bacillota bacterium | reverse complement strand
GTAGACAAAGCCGCGCGACACAATCTCGGGCCCCGCGGCAACGCGGCGGCTCTTTCGATCGACGGAAACCACGATTGCGATCATTCCGTCATCGGACAGGTGCTTACGATCCTTCAGGACGATGCTGCCCACATCGCCAATACCCAGGCCATCGACCAGGACATTTCCCGCCTGTACCTGACCGTTGATTTTCCCGGTCACCTTGTGACCGTGACGCTGAAATTCAAAGACCGTGCCGTTTGCGCCGAGCAGGATATGGTCGGATTTCATGCCCATCGATTCCGCAAGGCGCTTATGCGAAATCAGCATCCGCTGTTCGCCATGCGCCGGAATGAAGTACTGCGGGCGAACCAGCGAGTGCATGAGCTTCAGCTCCTCCTGACGCGCGTGTCCGGATACGTGTACCTCTGCCAGCGCCGAATACAGCACCGTCGAGCCATGCGCCATGATGTTATTGATAACGTCGCTGATATTGCGCTCATTCCCCGGAATTTCCGACGCCGAGAGCACAACGGTATCCTTCTCCGTCAACGTGATCTTTCGGTGCTCGTCCTTCGCAATACGCGTCAGCGCGCTCATCGGCTCTCCCTGTGTGCCCGTAATCAAAAGCGTCGTCTGATGCGGCTTGAAGTTTTTCAGCTCATTGATATCGATCAGCGTCCCTTTTCGGACCTTGAGATAGCCCAGCTCGACGGCGACCGCAACGTTGTTGAGCATCGAACGGCCCGACAGACAGACCTTGCGATGTACCGCTTCCGATGCCGTAATAACCTGCTGCACGCGGTGCAGGTTCGATGCAAACGTCGCAACGATAATGCGATCCTTTGCGCGCGAAAACAATTCGGTAAACGTCTCGCCGACCTTTCGCTCGCTCATGGTAAAGCCCGGCCGCTCGACGTTTGTGCTGTCGGCAAACATGCACAAAACGCCCTCCTTGCCCAGCTCCGCCAGGCGATGGATGTCGGTCGGCTGCCCGTCAATCGGCGTAAAGTCAAATTTGAAGTCGCCGGTAAACAGCAGCGTGCCGACAGGGTTGAATACGGCAATGGCACAGGCATCAGGAATGCTGTGCGCAACGCGGATAAATTCACATTGAAAAGCGCCGAACACCAGCTTTTCGCCGACGGATACGTAGCGTATCACATCGGGGGATTGTCCGTGCTCCTTAAATTTATTCTCCAGCATACCGCCCGTCAGGCGCGTGCAATACACCTTGGTGTGCAGCTTTTTCAGCACATAGGGCACCGCGCCGTAGTGATCCTCATGTCCGTGCGTGAGCAGAATCCCCCGGATTTTCTCCCTGTTCTGCTCCAGATACGTAATATCCGGAATCACGATGTCGACGCCCGGCATTTCATCCGTCGGAAAGGTCAAGCCGCAATCGATAATAAGGATATCGTCCTTATATTCGACGGCCGTCATATTCTTTCCGATTTCACCAAGTCCGCCCAGCGGAATGACCTTCAGCTGGCCAATGGTTGTTTTCTTTCTCAAATTTTACTCCTCATTTCTTTTTCTCTTTAGAACGCCAAAGACGCATTACTCTCCGGCGGAAGCCCGTTCTTCCAACAGCTCTTCCAACGCCGTGCGCGCCTCATCAAATTCTTCATCATTCTCAATGCTTTCAAAAAGCATTTCGTCTCCGTCTTCATGCATCCGAAGGATGTAACGTTCGCCCGTTTCGTCCTCCAGACAGCAGTAATCCTCATCATCCAGGCCAAAACTTGCTATGAGCGTCATCTCGACATCCCCTTCACCGTCATTCAGCCAGATTTTCGTCTGTTCCGCCATTTACTTCCTCTTTCTTCCGTCCAGCCACGTCTGCAAAATGAACGTCGCTGCCACCGAATCGACATGTTTTTTCCGATGCTCCCGGCGAACGCCGCTCTCGATCAGCACGCGGTCCGCAGACACCGTCGACAGGCGTTCATCCTGGTAAATCACGCTCTTGCGGAGAAGCTGCTCCAGCTGTGCGCCGAAGGTTTTCGCCCGCTGCGCAGAAGGTCCATACGTATGGTTCATATTCAGCGGCAAACCGAGAATGATCTCCTCAACCTCATATTCTTCAATGATTTTGCGCAGTGCATCGATATCTTCCGGCAAGCTCTTTCGCTGTATCGTTCCGTGCGCCTGCGCAATCCAATACATCGGATCGCTCAGTGCGATGCCGATGGTTTTTGTGCCTAAATCCAGGCCCATTGCTCTCGTCATATTCCGCCCTTTATCGTATTCGCCTTCTCCCGCTCCACCCCTCGACCACACTGCCCGGCAACGCCCCATGCAGCATGCGCCGGGCGGGGCAATGAAAAGGCGAGTGCGCCAACCAAAAACGGGACAGAAATAGCAGACTATTCCTCCCCCGTTTACCGACTATGAATTTTTTACAATTTCATTGCCTTGAATGTAGTAACGCAGAAGTTCCTCTAACAGCTCATCACGATCAATCTGATGAATCAGCTTTCTCGCATCATTGTAGCTCGTGATATATGTCGGATCACCGGATAAGATATACCCAATAATCTGATTTTCCGGCTTATAGCCCTTTTCCTTCAGAGATTGATAAACGGAAGCGAGAATTCGACAAATTTCCTTCTTATTTTCCTCAATCGGAGAAAAGAGCATCGTCTGACTCAAGTCCTGTGCCATAAGCGCCTCCTATTTCAGATTCGACCGCACCCAATCCGTCACCTTATCGAGTGCCTCGCCAACCTTCGCCGCGTCCTTTCCGCCTGCCGTAGCAAAATCGGGACGGCCGCCGCCATTTCCGCCGGTCGCCTGAGCGACCATTTTCACCAACTGTCCCGCCTGAATGCCGCGCTGATTCACGCTTTTCGCCACAGCTGCAACAAACAGTACCTTTCCCTCTTTCTCTGAAGCCAGCACGATGCAGTAATCCGCGCGCCCATCCTTCAGCGTATCCGCCAGAGATGTCAGCTCCTCCATCGACTTCTGATCCATCCTTGCCGCGATGACCGACACACCCTCGACATCCTGCGCCTGCTGGCCAAGCTCATCGGCCAAAACGCCCGTTTGCAGCGCCGAAAGCTGATCCAGTCTGCGGCGCAGCTGCCGTTCCTCCTCCTGCCACTGTGCGATGCGCTCCGAAATCTGAGTACGGTTCGTCTTCAGGCTCTTTGCCACGTCCTCCAACTGCTGATCGTATTCCAGCACCTGCCGATAGCATGCACGCCCCGTAATCGCTTCGATGCGGCGGACACCCGAGGAAATGCCCTGCTCCGAAAGAATGCGCATCATTTGAATCTGTGCAGTGTTGCTGACGTGCGTTCCGCCGCAGAGCTCCATGGAAAAATCGCCCATGCGCACGACGCGAACCTCATCGCCATATTTGTCTTCAAAGAGACCGATCGCGCCCTCTTCCGTCGCCTCCTGCAGGCTCATGACCCGCGTATCGACCGGATAAGAATCAAAAATGGCACGGTTGACCATCGCTTCGACGCGCGCGAGCTCCTCCGGCGTCATCGCTTCAAAGTGCGTAAAGTCAAAGCGCAGACGGTGGTCATCGACGTGCGAGCCCGACTGATGAACGTGCTCGCCCAACACCTCGCGCAGCGCGCGGTGCAGCAAATGTGTGGCCGAATGATTTCGGCGAATATCATTTCGACGATCGGCCTCGACGGCGGCATGAACGCGGCCGCCAACCCGAAGCTCGCCCTTTTCAATGCAAACCTGATGGAAGAAAATGCCCTCCGGATTTTTGGTTACCTCCTCGACGCGCGCTAAAGAGGCCCCTGCCGAAAGCGTGCCCAAATCAGCCACCTGGCCGCCGCTTTGTGCATAAAACGGCGTGCGGTCAAGCACGAGCAGCCCCTCTTCGCCGGCTTTCATCGCATCGACGCGCGCTCCCTGCACGTACAGCGCCTGAATCAGGCTCTCCTGCTCCAGACCGTCGTATCCGGTAAAGGTCGTCGCCCGCAGACCCTCGATATCCCACTCGACGGAATCCGACCAGCCCGCGCCGCCCTGACGGCGTTCGCGCGATTGCTGACGCTGACGCAGCATATGCTCTTCAAACACCGCCTCATCGACGGTCATTCGGTTTTCCTCTAAAATCTCTCTGGTCAGATCGAGCGGAAATCCGTACGTATCATACAGGCGGAACGCATCCTCGCCGCTCAGAACCGTCAGGCCGTCTTTCTTATGCTCCCGGACAATCTGCTCCAGCATGTGCAGTCCCTGCTCGATCGTCTGCTGAAAATTCGCTTCCTCGCGGACGACGACGCGGTAAATGCGCTCTCTGGCCGCCTCAAGCTCCGGATATTCGGGGCGGTAGCACGCGATGACGCGGTCGATGACCTTTGTCAGAAATTCACCCTCAATACCCAGCAGCTTGCCGTGGCGATACGCGCGGCGCAGCAGTCTGCGCAGCACATACCCGCGGCCCTCGTTGGAGGGCACGACGCCATCAAACACTAAGAAGGTCAGCGCCTTCGTATGATCCATGATGACGCGAATCGATTCATCGGCCTTCTGCGACGAACCGTATTTTTTGCCGGACAGCTCCTCGATCTGAGAACGGATCGGCTGAAACACCGACAGCTCAAAAATATTATGCGCCTCCTCGCAAACGAGTGCGATGCGCTCCAGCCCCATCCCGGTATCGATATTCGGATGCTGCAGCGGCACATAGCTGCCGTCCGCCATACGGTTAAACTGTGTGAAGACCAAATTCCAGATCTCCATAAAGCGATCCGAGTTGTCCGCCGGACAGCTGCCCTCGCCGAAACGGGGACCGCGATCGTAGTGAATCTCGGAGCACGGACCACAGGGCCCCTGATCCAATTCCCAGAAGTTGTCCTCCTTGCCGAGACGCATCATATGCTCGGCCGGGACGCCAATCTCCTCCGTCCAAATGCGGTATGCTTCATCGTCGTTTTCATAAACGCTGATCCAAAGGCGATCCGGTTCCAGCTCGATGTTGCCCGTCAGAAATTCCCAGGCCCAATGGATGGCATCCTTCTTGAAATAATTTCCGAAAGAAAAGTTGCCCAACATTTCAAAAAACGTCGCGTGACGATGCGTCTTTCCGACGTTGTCGATATCCTGTGTGCGTACACAGCGCTGCGAGCTCGTGGCGCGATCGCCGTTCATTTTCTTTTCGCCCAGAAAGTACGGCTTCAACGGCGCCATGCCTGCATTGATCAGCAGAAGACTGTCATCTCCCTCGGGAACCAAAGAGTAGCTCTTGAGGCGATTATGTCCTCTTTGTTCAAAAAAGTCCAGGTATTGTGTACGGATCTCATTGAGACTCAGGTGTTTCATCGTTCTAAACGGCCTTCTTTCCTTAATAAGTAATGATACTACTGCCTATCTTATCATAAAGCAGGAAACAGAAAAAGCCACCCGACACGGATAGCTTTTGGAAAACTCTTTGTTTCGCGGTCAAAGACAGACGCGCCCGTCTGTGCAGCGACGTTCACACGGCATTTTCGTGCTCAATCATATCAGCCAGCGTAATCTGTGATGAAGCCTGTCGAATGGCCTCGCTCAGCTTTGAAATAATCATCCGCGTCGCACAGTTCGTCATGCCGTTCGGACAATCCCCCGCCTGCACGCAGTCCGAAAGCCACAGCGGTCCCTCCAGACTTTGGAGCAGCTCCGTCACCGTAATGTACTCCATCGGCTTTGCCAAAAGATACCCGCCCTGCGTCCCGCGAACGCTCTCAATGATTCCGTCCTTTTTCAGGAGGCGCAGCAGCTGCTCAAGATAATGATCGCTCAGCTGCAGCTCATTGGCGATCCTGGAAAGCGGTACAGGCGTTCCGTCGTTATGCTTTGCTATATAGGTTATTGCCCGAAGGCCGTATCGGCTTCTCGTCGTCAGCTTCATGTCAAGTCCTCAGCAATCTGTTATATTGTCCTCATTATAGCAACATCCGGGTCACTTAGCAAAGTTTTTCATAAAGTAAATTAGTAGGATTTATAGTTAAAAATAAAACCGTTCAAAAACATCCCCGCTCCGAGCGTCCGTCAGAGCGAGGATATCCGTAAAAAAAGTGCCCGATTATCCCTGAACAACGATATTCAGAATCTTCTTCGGCACAAAAATGACCTTCACGACGGTTTTTCCCTCCAAGAATTTTTGAACTGAGGGCTCCGCCTGCGCTCTGGCGATGACGCAATCCCGATCCTCCTCCAGAGAAATGGCAATAACGCCGCGCACTCTGCCATTTACCTGAACCGGCATCTCAATCGTATCCGCAATCAGATAACGCTCCTCCCATTCGGGCCAGACGGCATTGAGCGCGAGGACGCCTTCATAGCCCATCTGCTCCCACAGCTCTTCCGTGATATGCGGTGCGACGGGATTGAGCAGCACGAGAAACATCTGCAGTTCATCCCGCGTCATCGAGCCTTTTTGACGAAATTCGTTCGACAGCGTCATCAGCTGAGCAATCGCCGTGTTATACTTCAGACTTTCGTAGTCTTCTGTAACCTTCTTAATCGTCTGATGAATCAGGACGCGCCGCTCCGGTCGGTATCCCTCTCCCTCAGTGACGAGCTCGGGCAGACGCCACACGCGCTCCAGGAACTTGCGGCAGCCCTGAACTCCCTCCTCCTGCCACGAAACATTCTTTTCGAAGTCGCCGACAAACATTTCGTACAGGCGCAGCGTATCCGCGCCAAAGTCGCGGACGATGTCGTCCGGGTTGACGACATTACCGCGCGATTTACTCATTTTTTCGCCGTTTCGCCCCAGGATCATCCCGTGCGAGGTACGCTTGAGATACGGCTCCTTCGTCGAAACCACGCCGATATCGTACAAAAACTTGTGCCAGAAACGCGAATACAGCAGGTGCAGCGTCGTATGCTCCATCCCGCCGTTATACCAGTCGACCGGCCCGAAATAGCGTTCCGCCTCCGCGCCGACCGGCATTTCCGTATTTTCGGGATCCATGTACCGCAGATAGTACCACGAAGAGCCCGCCCACTGCGGCATCGTATCGGTTTCGCGGCGCGCCGGTTTCCCGCAGATCGGACACGTCGTATGCACAAACTCATCAATGGCGGAAAGCGGCGACTCGCCATCGTCCGTCGGCTCGTATTGATCGACATTCGGCAGTCGGACGGGAAGCTGATCCTCCGGTACAGGGACCCAGCCGTGTTCATCACACCAGATCATCGGAATCGGTTCGCCCCAGTACCGCTGGCGACTGAATACCCAATCACGCAGCTTGTAGTTCGTCTTTGGCTGTCCGAGGCCGCGCTCCACCAGCCATTCCGCCATCCTCTTCTGTGCATCCGCGACCGAAAGTCCGTTCAGAAAGCCGGAATGAACGAGTGTGCCCGTCTCCGTCTCCGTATAGGGCGCGTCGCACACCGGGCGGGCACTTCCCGAAATGACCTCAGTAATCGGCAAACCGAACGCCGTCGCAAACGCCCAGTCGCGTTCGTCGTGTGCCGGAACGGCCATGATCGCGCCCGTGCCATAGCTCATCAATACGTAATCGGAAATCCAGATCGGAATCGGCTTCCCCGTTGCGGGATTGACTGCGCGAAGCCCGTCCAAAGCAACGCCCGTCTTTTCCCGCGCCAGCTCGCCGCGTTCAAAATCCGATTTCAGGAGCGCCTGCTTCCGATAGGCATCGATCTGCTCCAAATTATGTAATTTCGAAGCATATTTCTCGATGAGCGGATGCTCCGGCGCAATGACCATGTACGTCGCGCCAAAAATCGTATCCGGCCGGGTCGTGTAGACGCGAAGGGCGTCCTCACAGCCTTCCAGGGCAAAATCGACCTCACAGCCGTGCGAACGGCCGATCCAGTTAATCTGCTGCTGCTTGATCCTCGGCAGGTAATCCACCTCGGACAGATCGTCGATCAGGCGGTCCGCATACTCCGTAATTTTCAGCATCCACTGATTTTTGACGCGATGCTCGACCGGCGTGCCGCAGCGCTCACACGCGCCTCCGACAACCTCTTCGTTTGCGAGTCCCACCTTACAGGAGGGACACCAGTTGATCGGAAACTCTTTCTTATACGCCAGGCCTTTTTTGAATAACTGTATGAAAATCCACTGCGTCCACCGATAATAATCGGGATCCGTCGTATTGACCTCCCTGCTCCAGTCGAAGGAAAAGCCGATGTCGTCCAGCTGCTTCTTGAAGCGGGCAATATTGTCCCGCGTCACGATTTCCGGATGAATGTGCGTCTTAATCGCGTAATTTTCCGTGGGCAGGCCGAAGGCGTCAAAGCCCATCGGATAGAGGACGTTATAGCCCTGAATGCGGCGCTTTCGCGCCACGACGTCCAGCGCCGTGTACGGCCTTGGATGTCCTACATGAAGCCCCTGCCCGGATGGGTAGGGAAATTCGACCAGCGCATAGTATTTTTTCTTATCCGGATCATACTCCGCACGGAACACCTCGTGCTCCGCCCAGTATTTCTGCCACTTTTTTTCAATCTCTGCAGGATTATACGCTCTCACTACACGCCTCCTATTTATGCATGGAATTGACCGTGCGCGGATACAGCAGCACGTCGCGAATATTCGTCATTCCCGTCATATACATCACCATGCGTTCAAAGCCCATGCCATAGCCGCTGTGCTTGCAGCCGCCGAAACGGCGCAAATCGACATACCACTGGTAATTCTCCCTCGGCAGGCCCTTCTCGGCCATCATACGCTCGAGCACCTCCGCGCGCTCTTCGCGCTGCGAGCCGCCGATCAATTCCCCGATTCCCGGAACGAGCATATCGCAGCAGGCGACCGTCTTCTGATCCTCGTTGAGCCGCATGTAGAACGACTTGATCTCCTTCGGGTAATCCGTCAAAAACAGCGGTCCCCGAATCACCTCCTCCGTGAGGTAACGCTCGTGCTCCGACTGCAGATCCGTCCCCCAGTGAACCGGATACTGAAATTTCACCGGCGCCTTTTCCAGAATACCGATCGCTTCGGTATAGGTCATGCGGCGGAAATGGGAATCGCGCACCTTTGTGAGCCGCTCAATAATGCCCTTGTCGATAAAGGAATTAAAAAAGGCCATTTCCTCCGGCAGTACGTTCAGCACGTGATCGATGACGTATTTAACCATGCTCTCCGCATTCTCCATGAGGTCGTCGAGATCGGCAAAGGCCATTTCCGGCTCAATCATCCAGAACTCGGCGGCATGGCGCGTCGTATTCGAGCGCTCCGCCCGGAAGGTCGGACCGAATGTATAGACATTTCGATGCGACAGGGCAAAGGCCTCCGCTTCAAGCTGGCCGCTGACGGTCAAATGCGTCGATGCCCCGAAGAAATCCTGTGCATAATCAACCGTACCGTCCTCGAGCCGCGGTACGTCCTTCCCGTCCAGCGTCGTCACGCGGAACATCTCCCCCGCGCCTTCGGCATCGGAGGCGGTAATAATCGGTGTATGAATATACGTAAAGCCGCGATCGTGGAAAAAACGGTGAATCGCATAGGCTATTTCCGAGCGGACGCGGAAAACCGCCTGAAAGGTATTGGTACGGGAACGAAGGTGCGGCATCGTGCGCAAAAACTCAAAGGTCTGGCGCTTGTTCTGGAGCGGATAGTCCGAAGCTACCGCGCCCAAAAGACGAATGGAGCTCGCCTGAAGCTCAAAAGGCTGCTTTGCCTGAGGCGTCAGTACCACTACGCCGCGCACCTCCACGGCAGAAGACAGCCCCCAGTGAGAGGCCTCGTCAAAGTTTTCCAGCTCCGCCGGCAGCACGACCTGCACCGTCCTGCCAAACGAACCGTCGTTGAGCTCAATAAAACCGACATTTTTCGAAAACCGCGAATTGCGCACCCACCCCTGCAACTCCACCTCTTGCTGGCCGTATTGATCGTATTCGCGGTATAGCTGTCTAATCAGCACGATGTTCTCCCCCTTGCTCTTTTCGTAAACCGGCCAGGTATCGGCGGAGCTTTTCCTCCTCGCCAATGTCCTTCGGCCGGTAGAATGACCCATTTATTATCCCATCCGGCAGATAATTTTGCAACACATAGCCCTGCGGGTAGTTGTGCGGATATAAATACTCCTCCCCGCGGTTTAGTTTCGCGGCGCCGGAATAATGCGCATCCTTCAGCTTATTCGGAATATCCTCCGCACCGTGCTCGCGAACATACGACAATGCCTCGTCAATCGCAAGATAGCTCGCATTGCTCTTCGGAGAGGACGCCAAAAACGTCGTCGTCTGCGCCAGAATGATCCGCGCCTCCGGCATGCCGATTTTGCTGCACGCCTGATAACAGGAATTGGCCAAAACCAGCCCCAGAGGCTGTGCATTGCCGATATCCTCCGACGCCAGAATCACCAGCCGCCGCGCGATAAAGAGCGGATCCTCTCCGCCGGCCAGCATGCGCGCCAGGTAGTAAACGGCCGCGTCGGGATCCGAGCCGCGCACCGATTTGATAAAGGCGGAGATCGTATTGTAATGCTCCTCCTCGCCCTTGTCATAGCGCACGATTTTTTTCTGTACGCTCGACAGGACCGCTTCCTCCGTGAGCACGATATGACCGTCCGTCCGGGCCGTGGACAATGCGGCAATCTCGAGCGAATTGAGCAGTACGCGCGCATCGCCGCCACAGGAGCGGATGAGCGCCTCGCGCCCTTCCTTCGTCAGCACGATCGGCTCCTTCCCCAGCCCCCGCTGCGTATCCGTGAGCGCCCGGTCAATCAACGCAGACAGTTCCTCGTCGGCAAGCGAATGAAGCTCAAAAATCTGGCAGCGCGATATCAGCGCCTTATTGACTTCGAAGAACGGATTTTCCGTCGTCGCGCCGATCAGAATGACCGTCCCATTTTCCACATAGGGCAGCAGAGCATCCTGCTGGCTCTTGTTGAATCGGTGAATTTCATCGATAAACAGGATCGTCCGCTCGCCTTCATAACCGAGGCGTTCTTCGGCATTTGCGATGACCTCCCGGATTTCCTTAACGCCGCTTGTCACAGCAGAAATCTTTTCAAAGGTTTTATGTGTCGCCTGTGCGATAACCGAAGCCAACGTCGTCTTTCCCGTCCCCGGCGGCCCAAAATAGATCATCGACGGAATGCGGTCCGCCTCGATCAGGCGGCGCAGCGGGCGCCCCTCGCCAATGAGCTTCTTTTGTCCGACGATCTCATCGAGCGACCGCGGGCGCAGCCGATCTGCAAGCGGCGCCGCCGTTTCGAGACTGCGCTGACGCTTCATGCTAAAAAAATCCATGCTCTGCTCCTTACCATCTGCTCTTTACAAAAAGAGCGATCCTTGCGGATCGCTCAAGCTATTATTCTTGGGAGGTCGGATCGGAAGCCTTTAGCGCTTCCATCTCGTCATAGAAAGAACGGAGATCGGCAAACTCCCGATAAACCGAGGCAAAACGAACATAGGCAACCTGATCGATTTCCCGAAGCTGATCCATGACGAGCTCGCCGATGTATGCGCTGGTGATTTCCTTCTGATTGAGATGATTAATCATCATCTCGATCTGATCTGCCGCTTCCTCCAGACGCATCACCGGAACGGGCCGTTTTTCGCAGGAACGGATCATGCCGCTCAGAATCTTATTTCTCGAAAACGGCTCCCGCGTGTTGTCCTTTTTGATAACGACAATCGCCTGATCCTCGTAGCGTTCATAGGTCGTGAATCGCTTGTTGCATTTGATGCAAATGCGCCGACGGCGAATCGCCTCGTTGTCCTCGGTCGGACGTGAATCGATGACCTTCGTATCCTGAAATCCGCAGTACGGGCACTTCATACTTCGTTACCGGTACTTGCGCAGGAACACCGGGATATCCAATCCGTCCTCTGACGTCTTCGACTCCGCATCCTTTCCCGAAACGGCTTCATCGCCCGCCGTAACCTTTTTATTGTCAAAGCCGGTTGCGATCACCGTAATCTTCAGATCGTCCTTCAGCGACTCATCCATGCCGGCGCCAAAGATGATGTTGGCATCCTCGTCGACCGCCTCGCGGATCAGCTCCGCAGCCTCGTTCACCTCGAACAGGCCGAGCTCGCCCGCCGTAACGTTGATCAGGACCGCTTTCGCTCCGTCGATCGAGGTCTCCAGAAGCGGGCTCTTGATTGCCGCTTTCGCAGCGTTGACCGCGCGGTTCTCGCCGCTTGCACGGCCGATGCCCATGTGTGCAATGCCCTGATCCTTCATGATGGACTGAACATCCGCAAAGTCCAGGTTGATGATGTTGGGAACGGCGATCAAATCCGAAATGCCCTGAATACCGTCCATCAGCACCTGATCCGCCATGCCGAACGCTTCCATCATCGTCGTGCGGCGTTCCGCGATCTGCAGCAGGCGATCATTCGGAATCACGATCAGCGTGTCCACCTTATCCTTCAGCTTTTCGATGCCGGCTTCCGCCTGCGTCTGACGCTTGCGCCCCTCAAAGGAGAACGGCTTCGTCACGACGCCCACCGTCAAAATGCCCATCTGCTTGGCCGTCTCCGCAATGACCGGAGCCGCACCCGTACCCGTGCCGCCGCCCATACCGGCTGTAACGAACACCATATCCGCACCCTGCAGCAAATCCGTCACATCGTTGCGGGATTCCTCCGCTGCCTTTGCGCCGACCTCCGGGTTTCCGCCCGAGCCGAGTCCGCGCGTCAGCTTCAGACCGATTTGCAGCTTCTGATCCGCACTAACCACATCGAGGATCTGCTTATCCGTGTTGACAGCCACAAATTCGACGCCGCGCAGGCCGTTTTCTTTCATCCGGCTGATAGCATTGTTTCCGCCGCCGCCCGTGCCAATTACCTTGATCGTTGCAAGACCGTCGTTGTTCATTTCCATTTCAAATGCGCTCATGGTTTCCCCCTGTGGATTATTATTCGTTACCGGTGACGACAATCGGATTTTTTCCCTCGTTCATGATGATTTCCACCGCATGAATCTTCTTCTGCTCAATATCCGCAACAACGGCTTCCAACTTGGAAAGTTTGTCGATCAAGTCGTTTAATTCACCGAAATGTACCGTGATACCTTTGTATATTATATCAATGTTGTTCCTGTTTTCAAACCCAATTTTCTCAATATCCGAGGCCATGGAGGACTGAACTGCCAGCGATAAAAACTGAATCACGCGTTCGTCCGTCGAAATTTTTTCCCCCACATCCGGAACGGGGTCAAAGCCGGTCAGCTCCGGCACGTCCGCCTGTCCGGACTGCGCATCCTTCTGCTTCGGCTGCACGATGCCGTCCTGATTGATCAGAAGCGCCTGCTCGCCCCTGCCGATGCGGCCGATCAGGTAGGATTCCTCGATCGTGATGCTCAGACGGTTCGGCAGCACTTTATCGATGTGCACGCTGCGAACCCCCGGCATGAGCATAATTTTCTTTTCCAGATTCGCCGTCGAAAACAGAAAGATATTCTGATTCAAATCGCCGGCCTCGCGAACGACCTGTTCGGTTGTGATGTTTTCCCCGCCCTCGACGCGCACGTACTTGATCCGGAAATAGCGGTGATTCAGCAGAAAATAGCCGCCGATCAAAAGCAGCAAGGCCAGAAGAAAAAGCCCGTACAGAAGCCGCCCGCTCCGGTTCTTATGCGCCGCACGCTTTTTTTTCGGCCCCGATGCGGGCGGCTGCTCCGTCCGCCTTTCCGTACCCGATCTGCCGCGGTCTTCCTTAACCGACGGCGGCCTTCGTTTTTTGTCTGATGGTATCATAACCGTCTCCTCAGGATTGATCTCGGGAAATATTCAGCAAAATTCCCGTTATAACGCACATTGCCAAGAGCGAACTGCCGCCATAGCTTACGAACGGAAGCGTCACGCCGGTTGTCGGGATTAAGCCGATCGCTACCCCGATATTGACCAGCGCCTGCGATATGACGACAAAGGTCAGCCCATAGCCGATATATCGGCCGAAATCGTCGCGCGCACGGCGCGCGATCTGAAACCCCCGATAGGCAAAAAACAAAAACGCCGCAAGGATCAACAGCGCACCGGCAAAGCCCCACTCCTCGCATATGACGGAAAAAATAAAATCGTTATGCGGCTCTTCCGCCAGGTAGCCAAACTTTTGACTTCCCGCGCCGAGCCCCGTGCCGAACCAGCCGCCCGAGCTGACGGCATAAAGCGACTGAATGAGCTGCCAGCTTGAGGAAAGCGGATCCTTCCAGGGATCCCACGTGCTTAAAAGGCGTTCCAGCCGGTAGTTCCCCGGATAAGGGAAAAAGGCGAGCACGCCGCCTCCGATAAGAAGTACGGAAATCAACAGCAGGCCTTTTTTCCCGCCGCCGCTGACAAAGTATAGTACGACCAGACTGACGCTGATGATGACGACTGCGGAGAAATTCGGCTGCTTGGCAATCGGAAAGATCGTCAGTCCGATAAAGAGCAGCAACAGCAGCCCGGAGGACACGCTGTTCTTTTCCCGCGCCGTGGCCTTGCACATCCGGGCCGCCAGAAAGAGAATGGCTCCGATCTTCATAAAATCCGAGGGCATAATCGAGATAGAAGTGCCGATAAAGATCCAGCGGCGCGCATCGTTAATATCGCGTCCCAGACCCGGCACAAAGACCAGGAGACACAGAATGTAGGCCGCGATATACAACAGCACGTGCCACCGTCGGTAGCGCCGGTAGTCCACCCAGGATACGAGCCAGAGCATGAAAAGGCTCACCGCTGCATAGATCAGGGTTCTCTTGAAGAAAAAAGCTGCATCTCCATACACGCTCGCCGCATACGGTGAGCTCGCGCTGTAGATCATGATCAATCCGATGAGAATCAGCGACAGCGTCACGTAGAGAAGAGGTCTGTCTGCTGCCCCATTTCGCCGCTTTACGGATGGTTTTATTCGTCTTGTCAAGCGGCTCTTCTCCATCGACCGCGCCTCCTCACTTTAATTCATTGACCAAACTCCGAAACTCATCGCCCCGAACCTCATAGCTCGGATACATGTCCCAGCTTGCCGACGCCGGAGAGAGCAGGACAATATCGCCCGGTTCTGCGGCCGCGCGTGCCTGCCGCACCGCTTCGGCCATATTCTCGACGAGCATCACGCAATCACCAAGCCCGTGTGTGCGCGCCCCCTCGGCAATCTGATGCTTCGTCTCACCGAGAAGGATCATTTTCTTTCCGTGCGCCGCAAAGCTTTGATAAAGGTCATCAAACGGAACATGCTTATCCATGCCGCCCGCGATGAGCAGCACGGGCGCATCCATGCCCGACAAAGCCTTCGCCGCGGCATCGACATTGGTCGCCTTGGAATCGTTGATATAGCGAACACCCTCAAATTCGCGAACAAACTCCACGCGATGCGCCACCGGACGGAAGGAGGACAGCCCTTCTCGAACGGCCGCTTCCGTCAAACCGACCCGCTGCGCCATTCGGATCGCAAACAGCGCATTTTCGACATTATGCTCGCCGTATAAGTGCCAAAGCGTCCGATCCGTTCGAAGGCGCTGCGCCCAATCGCTCTGACCGTCGATCCACTCGATTCGCCCGGGAAACGCGTCCTGCTCCGCAAAGCGCTTCAGCTGCACATCGCGGGGGTTCAGAATCAATACGTCGTCCTTCTGTTGGGCGCGCGCGACATTGGATTTGCACAGAGCGTATTCCTCAAAGCTTTCATGCCAGTCCAGATGGTCCGGCGTAATATTGAGAATCGCTGCAATATGCGGCGCGAAGGCGGATACCGATGCAAGCTGAAAGCTGGAGCATTCGACGACAAAGAGCGTGTCCTCCGAAGCATGGCGCATCTCCGCCAAAATGCCGATACCGATATTCCCCACAGACATCGCCCGGCGCCCCGCCTGATTCAGCAGGTGCGTCAGAAGCGAGGTCGTCGTCGTCTTGCCGTTCGATCCCGTAATCGCAAGCATCCGTTCCCCGCCAAAAAGCCGGTACGCGACCTCCAGATCGGACCAGATCTCAATCTCCTGCTCCCTCGCCCATTGAAGAAGCGGACGATCGCGGCGAATTCCGGGACTCTTTAAGATGAAAAAATAGGCATTCCCCCGAGCCTCGTCCTCGTCTTCGAAAACGCGAACCCCTGCTTCCGCAAGCCTTGCCCGCAGCTCAAGATCGCGTTCGCTCCATCCGTTCGCCGGCGGGTCCGCGTACAGGCACACCTCCGCCCCCGCCCAAAGCAGGGTTTCACAGGCGGACTGTCCCGTCACGCCCAGCCCGTACACGAGGACGCGTCGGTTTCTGACAAGCTCCGTTTTTTTGATCATTTTTTATTTACCCCTATATAATGCTCAGCGTGATCAAGCATAGAATCATACTGACCAGGCTGAATGCCGCCGTCACCTTTTGTTCCGCAAAGCCCTTTAATTCAAAGTGATGGTGAATCGGACTCATCAGAAAAATGCGCTTCCCGCCGGTTTTCCTGAAGTACGCCACCTGAATAATAACCGACAACGCCTCCATGACGTAAACGCCGCCCAGAATCACTAAAAACAGACTCACATTGAGCGACAGCATCATCGCCGTAATCGCGCCGCCAATCGCCATCGACCCCGTATCGCCCATCATAATCGAAGCCGGGTTCGCATTGAAAAACAGATACCCCGCCAAAGCGCCCGCAAAGATCATCGCGCTTTGAAATACCGGAGTGCCGGAGAGCACATGCGTTACGGAAATCAATCCGATTGTCAGAAAAACAGGAATGGTCACGCCCGTTAACAGGCCGTCCAACCCGTCCGTCAGATTGACGGCGTTGACCGTACCGACGACGACAAACGCCAGCAGGGGAATCCATAAAAAGCCCAGGTTCCATTTCCAGTTGAACAGCGGAATCCGCTGCACCGCCGTAGACGGATCGGCAAAATATACGATACAAACCATGACCACCGCTAAAGCCGCCTGCAAAATCAGCTTCTGCCGCGGTGTCAATCCCTCATTCTGCGCCTTGCGCACCTTTTCATAGTCATCCAGAAAGCCGATTGCGCCAAAGCCCACGGTTCCGATGAGCAGGAGGATGCTGGCGTAATGAAATCCATTGACGATCAAAGTGAGAATCAACGCCACGGGGATGAATGCCAATCCGCCCATCGTCGGCGTTCCCTGTTTTTTCAGATGCTCCTGGTTTCCCTCCTTGCGAATCGGCTGTCCGATGTGGTGCTCCCGCAAATAGCCGATGAGAAAATAGGTCGCCGCTGCCGAAAGCGCACAGGCTAACAGTACTAATTGTGCCGGATTAATCATGTTTTGATCCTTTCTGAACTACATGCTGCGGAATATTTCTATTCCGTCCCCCCTTTGAGCATCAGCTCGACCACGTCATCTGCCGAGATAATCGTATCCTTCTCCGGGTTTTGTTCATATACCTTTCCCGCGCCGTTCAGCTCGACCTGAATGCCGCCGTTTTTGATCTTGTTCTCTACCTGAAGGTCGGTGAGCCCCCGGAAATCCGGCACCTTAACGCGCTTCTGCTCTCCCGGCGTCACTTCGATCAGCACACCCGGGCTGACCACCTTTCCGGCCTCCGGCGTCTGCTTTCCGACGATGACAAATCGTCCCATATCTCCATAAACTGATACATCCAGTCCCTTTTCGTCCAACGCCTTGTCGGCCTCCTCCACCGTCATGCCGACGACATTCGGTACCTCGACCAGCCCCTGTTGATTCGATCGCTTCGAGCTGTCGTTGGTTTCGAGATCGATCAGCCGTGAAAGCACGCGGCGAATGCATTCGCCCGCCACTTCATTTCCCGAATGCGCCGTCGTCGGATTGTCCGCCACCACCAAAATCGAATACCGGGGCTGATCGCCCGGATAGCACGCAAAAAACGAGGAAACCGTCTGATCCGTGACATATTCGCCCTCGACCAGCTTCGTCGTCGTGCCGCTCTTTCCGCCGATGGTATATCCGTCGATGTTGACCGCTGTGGATGCGCCGTCTTGAACCGCATTGACGAGGTATTCCCTCACGGTTTTACTGG